>DXJA01000231.1 GCA_019056875.1 Candidatus Jordarchaeum madagascarense | reverse complement strand
TTGGGCGCAACACACCACCCGAACGCGTCATGAGCGTATGCTCCCTCACACCCATAGAGAACCTCATACATCAAAAATAAAAACTCGCATTACTTTTGTGGAGCGCTATAAATAATATTAAAAAAAATTAAAAGAATTTCGGGTTTGAGAA
Source organism: Candidatus Jordarchaeum madagascarense (assembly GCA_019056875.1). Taxonomy (GTDB): domain Archaea; phylum Asgardarchaeota; class Jordiarchaeia; order Jordiarchaeales; family Jordiarchaeaceae; genus Jordiarchaeum; species Jordiarchaeum madagascariense. Next base: position 17,104 of record DXJA01000231.1, on the reverse strand, counting down.
GTATTCACGAAAGATTTAAATTATCCATCAAATCCTTTGTCAATTCATAAAAACGCACTCATGAAAGGAACTTGTTCCTTACGTAAACCTCCTCTAAAATAATTAAAGTCGGTTGCAAAAAAAATATTACAACAGCCATTTGGTTAAATAGTAACTTATTGCCGTAGAAATAAGAAAAAAGCCAAGTGCATAAAACAGATATTTGAAACGCTATTAAATTAGTGGAATTTTAATTTTGAGTTAAAGGGCTAGCGAGACACATGATTCATCTAAAGTAGGAGACGTATCATCCACTTAAGATTAAATGAGGAAACTAGTTATGTCAATTAAGGAAAATTCCGTGGAGGCTAATAGCTACAAAATTTGTCTTGCCAGTCATTCTTTTTACCCGTATGTAGGGGGGGTTTCATATTACCTCTATTATCTTTCTCAAGAGTTTTTGAGGAGAAACTGTGAGGTTTACGAGGTACATCTGGGGAAACCCTCTATACCTTCTGAAGAGATAGTAGATGGTGTGAAGGTATATAGAGTGGGGGTAGGTAGTAAAGAGGAGGATTGGAATCGCTACTCTTTGTTTAAAGAAAAACTCTATGAACAAATCCATGGATTAAGATCTGAGGGAAAATGGAGTAGAGAAGGTTATGAAGATTTCGTTAAGTTCAATAAATCTGTTGCCTCAAAGATTATGCAACTTTGTTCTAATAAAAAAATAGATATAATTAATCCCCATGATTGGCAGCTCCATCTGACACCAGATTACCTAGACTTTTCAGTTCCGGTAGTTTACACATGGCATGTGCCGTTCACCAAAAAAATGGGAAATGCTTTAGGGCGGCAAGCCGCGGAGCGATTGAAAAAGTGTGATAAAGTAATTTTTTCAACTTATGAGTATCTTAACCATGCAAAATCTTTGGGCGTGCCTGAAGAAAAATTGGTTTGTATCCATCCATTCATTGAGCCAAGTAGATTTTATTTAGATGAAAAGGAAGGTTACAACTTCAAAAAGGAGAAAGGGCTCCCTCTGGAGTCAGAGATAGTATTATGTGTTGCGAGAATAGATCCGGTAAAAAGTCATGAAGACCTTTTAAGAGCGTTTTCCATAATTAAAAAAGAATGTCTAAATGCAAAACTTGTATGTGTAGGAAATGGTTCATTGAGCGATGACGTTCTAGGAATTAGAGAGCAAAGAAGGTCAAAGATTCAAAAATTGGTAAAAGAATTAGACTTGGAAAGTGATACAATTTTTCTTGGAAATGTTCCCCACGAGGATATTCCTAAAATTTATAAAATGGCAGATGTGGTTGTTCTTCCTTCTAGGATGGAAGGGTTTGGGTTGTCACTTACTGAAGCCATGGCTTCGGAAAGGCCTGTTGTTGCGTATGATGTGGGGGGGATAGGTGTGCAGATTGAACACGGTTTCAATGGATTCCTAATAGAACAAGGGAACTATGCAGAATTAGCAGAAAAAACTTGTGAATTACTTTCAGATAAGGAACTTAAGAAGAGAATGGGTGAGCGGGCAAAACAAGTCGTCGAAGAGAAATTTAATGTAAGAAAAGCTGCGGAGAAGTACCTGAGCGTTTACCAAGAGGCTATTAACAGGGGATAGAAAGAATGAGGATGTGTCTTCTAAGCTACAGAGGGAACATGTACTGCGGCGGGCAAGGCGTATACCTTTACAATCTCTCAAAAGCACTAGCGGAATTGGGAAACGAGGTTCATGTAATAGTAGGGCCACCGTATCCCTTCAAAATGAAATGGGCTACAGTGCACAAAATCAAAACTCCTAGATTTAATGAACTAAATGGAGATCGAATTACCAGCGAAAACTTGTCTCTTTTAACATTTTACGAGTATATGGCCGCCAAATTCGGAAACTTTCCTGAGATAATGAGTTTCAGCATTCGGGCATTCTTCAAAGTAAAAGAGCTAATTAAGGATTATCCATTTGACATTATTCACGACAATCAGTGTCTAGGTTACGGGCTTCTTTTAATGAAGGCGCTAAATATTCCCCTAGTTGCCACAATACATCACCCTCTGCCAATTGATAGACAAATCGCGATATATCTGTCTGAAGGCGCAAAGACGAAGCTAAAACAGATACTATTCTATCCACAATTCATGCAGAAAATAGTGGCAAAAAGAATTGAGAGAATAATAACAGTCTCAGAATTTTCGGCAAACGAGATAGTTAAACACTTCAAGGTGCCCAGAAACAAAATAAGCGTTGTACATAATGGGGTGGATACCGAATTATTCCATACAAGAGAAAAATTGAATAAAAACCAGGCCAACGATGAACATAATATCACATTTGTAGGCAACTGTGAGAATCGTGTTAAGGGCCTACCTCTTCTTCTTAAAAGCATGAAATATCTTAAAGAAAATTTAGGGATGAAGGTTAAATTAACCATAGTCGATAAGTGGAAGGAGGAGGGAATCGCCCCTCCACTAGTAGAAAGATACAGCTTAGAAGACGATATAATATTCACAGGTTTTCTAACCTTTGAAGAGTTATCGAAACAGTATGCAACAACAGAACTAATAATAATTCCCTCGCTTTTCGAAGGATTCTGCTTCCCAGCTGTCGAAGCGATGGCCTGTGGAACCCCGGTGGTGGCATTTAAGGTGGGGGCGCTTCCACAGGTTATGGAAGACGGGAAGACAGGAATACTGGCCGAGCCTGGGGATTGGAAAGCCATGGCAAAGGCTGTAGCAAAAATCCTAAAAAACAAAGAACTCAGAGAGCGTATGGGTAAAAGAGGCAGAGAAAGGGTGGAGAAGAACTTCACTTGGAAAAACGCTGCGGAACATGTTATAGAAATTTATAGGGAGACCATAAATGCTCACCATTAAATTAAATCTTTTACAAATCTTGGAGAAGGATATAGTTCTAGATGCGGGGTGTGGTGCTGGCCGACACACCATGGAAGCAAGCAAGTGGCACGACTCCAAATTCGTGGCAGTCGACAGATCACTAAGTGAGTTAAAAAGACTGAAATATGTCCTTGACCTTATGGCGGAGAAGGGTGAACTGAAGGGGAACGCGGTTCTAATTGTGGGAGATGTTCTTCAGCTTCCCTTCAAAGACGAGTCCTTTACAAAAATAATCTGCACTGAAGTTTTAGAACACTTGTACAAAGACGTAAAGGGAATAAAGGAACTAGTAAGAGTTCTGAAAAATCACGAGGAGATGGTGGTTAGTGTACCAACACCCTACACGGAACATCTATTCGGTAACCTCTCATACCAATATTTTAGAACCCCAGGTGGCCACGTTAGAATCTATAAGAAAAAAGAGTTATTACAAAAACTAAGAGAGGGTGGTTTAAAAATATTGTATATCTGTCGGGAACACGCTTTTCATTCAATTTTCTGGATGTTAAAATGCCTATGCGGCCTAGAAAATCAAAAAGCGTTGATTCCTCTTTTCTGGGAACAAATATTAATCTTCTCCGCACGGCTCAAATTACTTAAAAAAATCGAGAATTTCTGGAATAATCTCTTCCCCAAAAGTATAGTAATCTACACAAAGAAAGCATAAACAAAACAAAAGAACTTCCCAGAGAGCTTGAGTTTAGAAATTTTAAATTTAAAAACTAAAGAATTTAGATTTGATGTTAACCAATATTAAAAGACTATTTTCTGAAAGGATGATGAGCCTGCGATGGAACCAGTTGTAGACAAAAAAATTGATGACAAAAACTTTTGGAAAATCTGGTTTAAAGCGGTACATAAAAGTTACATACCGCACAGCCACATTGTTCAACAAATTTTCAATCAACTCAATTATAATATAAGAGACTTGAAAATTTTAGAGATTGGTGCAGGAACAGGCAGGGACAGTTGGCTTTTAGCAAAGTACGGAGCACAATCCTACGCTCTAGATTACGCAACAGCAAAAATGATCAAAAAAAAGTTTTATTCTAATAATTTACCATTAATCTGCATCCAAGCTGATGGAGAGAATTTACCATTCAGAGATAAATTCTTTGACCTGGTATTCTCTCAAGGCTTAATTGAACACTTCCGAACCCCCGATAAACTGATTAAGGAACAAATCCGCGTCCTGAAAAAACAAGGATATCTTATAATTGACGCACCTCAAACATATTCACTTTATAACATATACAAAACCGCTTTAATCCATCTCGACAATTGGCCTATGGTTTGGGAAAGAAGCTACTCGGTTCAAGACATGAAAAAAATTGGTAATAATTACGCCCTCAAACTAGTTAAACTCACGGGATGGGACATCTGGCCCCTATTCATCCGCAACCTTCACAAAACAGAAATTAGAAAAAAGAACATCTTACCCAAAAAACTGAGACAACTAATAGAAAAACAATGGAGGAGGTTTGAAAACACAAAACCTGCAGCATACACAGCAATGAATATAACCGCTATATTCCAAAAAACACAAGCCTAAAACACTACGGCATTTTTAAATATCAGTCATTTTCAATTGAATAATAGTTTATTTTAGCTCAGGGTGTTGGAATTGGGTGGTATTAAAAAATTTTTCAAGCCTAGTATTGATGAGGCACAAGTTTACAGTCCAGGAGGAATTCTGAGAGTTCTTTACCAGCAACGCCAAGACTGGGTAAGAATGATGTCCAATGAAAGTCCTTTTGAACCCTCTCCTCGAGTCTTAGAGGCAGTAGAAGAGGCGATTCACAAAGCAGGCTGGTATTACGATTCGGATTTTATAGAACTTAGAGAGGCAATAGCGGATTATATTGGATTTGAGAGTGAGAGAATTCTAGTGGGGAATGGGAGTACAGAAATCATAGATATGATTTTTAGGGGGTTCGTTAATTCGGGTGATGAGGTGATTCTCTCAGATCCCACGTATCCACTTTACCCAATAAGAATACAGGTTGCAGGTGGAAAAAGCGTTGTAATTCCCAAAATCCTTCCAGACTATCGTTGGGATATTGATGGAATAATCAAAGCTATAAATCCAAGAACTAAAATCATTGTGGTGGTCAGTCCCAACAATCCAGTGGGTAACACGATAACTGAAGGGGAGATGAAACGGTTACTGGAACAAGATGTTCTCGTTGTATTAGATGAAGCCTACGGCGAATTCGCGGATAAACGACTAACGTATCTTGCTAAGGAACACGATAATATTATAATTACCAGAACACTTTCAAAAGCCTTTGGACTAGCAGCCTTAAGAATTGGTTACACCATTGCAACACCAGAAATAATAAACTATCTAACTAAAATAAAAATTCCATTCAATGTAAACTACATAGCCGTCCAAGCAGCTATTGCCGCACTAAGCGATAGAGAATACCTAAAAAGAGTAAAAAACGAGATAGCAAAAGGCAGGGAATATCTTTACAAAGAAATCTCAGCCATAGATGGGCTGGAAACCTTTCCTTCACAAGGAAACTTTGTTTTAGTTAAAATCACAAAACCAAGCGTTACGGGAACAAATCTAGAATGGAAGCTCGCAGATAGACAGGTACTGACAAGGAAATACACCGGTAAAGCGGGCCTTATAGGGGAATATATACGTATAACGGTGCGCAGCATGGATGAAAACCACAAATGCGTAGAAGCTCTCCGAGAAATAATGAGAAAATAAAAAACCAAGTCTTCGGAAAATGTCTGATTGAAAAAAGTGTTTAAAAGATCAATCTTTTTCTCCCATAAATGGAATGAAAGGAGATTATTCCTCAGAAAACCTTTTCCGTATTTGTCCATATTGCGCTAACCGCGCAAGAGCTTTTGCTCCCCTTTCTGGATTGGGGTACACAGGTATCCTCCCTTTTTCTAGTTTAGAAATGTCTTCATCATATGAATTCTTGGGTCCATTTAGCACTACTACAACTGGCTTTTCGTATTCTTTACTGAACTCAATAAGCTCCTCTGAAGGAAAATCCATCATTGGGAACCATAATTGGAAGTATATCAGAGCATCGATATTTTTATCTTCAAGAGCTATCCTCGAGGCCTCCGCTCTTCCCCGAGGAAGGGGAGCAAAAGCCAAGTCAACAGGATTGGTTCTAATGGTATATGGAGGCAGAAGCTCCTCAAACTTTTTATTTGTCTCATCTGTAAACGGGGACACAATTAGTCCATTCATGGTGCATACATCGGATAAAACTAAACCAGCACCAGCCTGTTGACTAAGTACAGCAACCCTATTTCCAGCGGGGGCAGGTTGAAAGGCTAGCGCTTTAGCAGCATCCAAAAGCTCAATCGGATTATCAACAGACATAACCCCCGCCTGTTTAAACATAGCATTGTATAGCTTGTAATCACCAGCTAATGAACCTGTGTGCGAAAAAGCGGCCTTATTTACATCCGTTCTTCCTACTTTATAAGCAACTACAGGTTTCTTCTTTACCACCTTCTTGGCGATTTCCATAAAAGATCTAGCATTGTGGAGCCCTTCTATGTGTATAGCTATCACATCTGTCTCATCATCATACAACAAGTACTCCAAAATTTCTGAAAAACCAACGTTAACTCGGTTACCTAGACTCGCTATTTTGCTTATACCGATATTCTCATCCAGAGCCATATTGCCTAATATTGATGAAATCCCACCACTCTGACAGAAAACGGCAATGTTACCCTTCTTCAAACCGCCGAATAACGGATTAAAGGAGGCATTCAAACCTCTGTGTACATTCGCGAAACCGAGTGTGTTGGGACCGATTATCTTGATTCCCGCTTCATTTGCGATTGACGCCATCTCCTTTTGTAATTTTTCACCTTCAGCGCCAATCTCTTTGAAAAGAGCAGTGATTATTGAAGCTCCTTTTACCCCTTTCTGGGCGCATTCTCTCAAAACACCGGGTACTAGTTTAGCTGGAACAACTATAACCGCTAAATCAACATTCTCTGGAACATCATTAATTGAAGGGTACACCTTTCTCCCTTCTAGTTCCGTGAAATGGGGGTTTACTAGAAACACTTTTCCATTATAATTCAACATAGAATACATAGCATAGAAGCCAAGTTTTGTGAAGGCAGAGGTTGCACCTATCACAGCAACCGAATCGGCATAAAAAAGCTTCCTGTATTCTTTGATGATTTTATCCTTCATTATATCAGCTCCTGCATTTAAGCCCATAAGGGCATCTATCAATTTTAGTTTTTAAAATAGTGCCGGGATCAAGGTAAATGGAATTCTATTTTCTTTAAACAATTTTCATTAAAAATTTTAATGGACTAGTGTTCAATACTTCAATTTAGCAATGCACACTCATCAAAAAGACTTATTTTACCTTTTTTATCTTTCCCAACGATTTACATGTTGAAAAAATCCAAAAATTTATTGCACAAACTTTTTCTTCAAAATAACTTCTGTACAAAAGGCTTTCGCGGTCACCAGTAATTATTACAACTAAAATACTAACGGTCTCTGATTCGCTAATTAAGCCTACGTTAGAAGCATTTCCTTCTCAGAATAGATATAATTTTACAACTCGTCCTGTTTATTGTAATAGTCAATTTATAGCTTTTTTCAAAGTACAAATAAGATAAAACCACTAATTAAAAGACTCACTCTTATACTATAAGCGCGTTAAAACAACAGGTTATTAGGTTACTTTTCCCAAAGGCTTTCCTTGTCTCTCGAAATCCACTCAAATCCGTAAGTTTTTAATACCTCGTTTACTAAACCCCAAACCTCTTTACCCAAAAATGTCTTTGGTTTAATTGTAATTTTATCCTTTGTTAATTCAAAGTTCAACATGAGCTGGTACTCGCTAAGCTCCTCCTTTACTGCTTCCAAAATTAGATCCTTTTTCTCGCCTGTATCGATGATCTTCTTTATTCTTTCTTTCTGAACGTGTTTAATATAGTCTTCCCAGAGGTATACTGGCGGTGAAGAAGTTAGTAGAGCCGCTATTAGATGAGCTTCCTCCTGAAGTCTAGGTTTGGGTTCCTTGAAAACCTCACGTATAGCCTTTCGAGCTATTTTAATAAGAGTTACATATCTTTGCTTTGCAAAATTAACAAATGCCGCATCTTCATAATCCATACGCATCACCTCACCTTTTTATGAAAAATGTACTATATAGTAAGTTATTAATAGTTGATTATCTTTCTACTACGAATTCATTTTTTAAGTTCATTTCAATTAATTTATTTACGATTTCATAATACTTTAAAGTTTATTGAGATTGAATAAAAAATAAGAGGAGAACTCGTCCAAAAAAAAGAGTCTAGCCTCTGCTTTATTAGTGCAAATACCCTGCCTTATCTATAGGGGATGTTGGCAAGTATGCTCCTTAAATCGCTGTTAGCGCGCAAATTTTTCAGTATTTTGTATAGTTAATTGCCACTTATGCATCCCGTTTAAGTCAGGGTAATATCTTCTGCTTTTACGGTCTTCCGACCATTCTTTTGAGCGTTCTGAATGCCAATTTCTACAAGTTTTTGTACGTGTGCGTTAAGGGCGTCATAAGCGTCGGAAGCACAAAGCATTCCCTTTTTGTTTACTTCGTTCTTAACAGCTTTTTTTACTACGAAGTCTGCCATAAATCCCACCTCAAAATTGGGTGATTTTTTGTTTATATTATTAAATATTTTTTAAATGCGCGCTACTTTACCTGTATATAAATAGATGTACAGAATAAATATTTTACGCTATTATTTCTATATCAAAGATTATTCTAGTAGTATAAAAGAAAATAATATTTTACAAAACCACTTATCGTAAAATCAACTGCATATAAACAGCTTAATAGATTTAAAGAACGCTTTACACCATTATCTACCTAGACATCTTTTACCTCAAAGTAATAATCACATCGCCAAGGCTCTATTACCCCTCTCTGCTTCACCAGTCTCAAAAGTAAGCCCTTAATACGAAAACTAGGAGCAGATTATAGTAAACGGCTAATAAATTCCAAAACTGCCACCAAAATATTTTCTTTTAATTTACCGGCTAAAAAATAATATTCATAAAAGACAAGGAGTAGAAGGTACCGCTTATTCTTAAAAAATATTAAATCCTTTAACTTCCCTACAAACATAATTTATATCTTTATCCGAAGTTATTATAGAAGAAAAAATTGGGAGATAAGAAATTGCTAGGCGAAACTAAATTAAAATCCAAATTCCTTGGCGCACTAGTTGGCACAGGTGTAGGAGATACATTAGGTAGGCCCTTTGAAGGTTTTAGAAGACCATTTACTATTGACACTGTAAAATTTGGCGGGCGATACACTGACGACACCGAAATGGCTATTGGTGTGGCTGAGTCGCTTATTGAAAAGCAGGGATTCGACGGAAAACATATGGCCTGGACTTTTATTAAAAATTTTGATCCTAGCCGGGGTTATGGTTGGGGGCCCCCACAGATTTTTAAATGGATTGAAGGGGGAGTGAACTGGGACCAAGCCAGCCGAAAACTTTTCAACGGGACTGGATCATGGGGGCAATGGAGCTGCTATGAGGATTGCCCCGATAGGGGTTTTCTACTATGATGATTTTGACGAGTTGAGGAGAGTTGCTTACCAGTCCAGTCTTATTACACATACACATATATTAGGAATAGAAGGGGCAATATTGCAAGCATTCTCTGTGGCCATTGCTGTAAGTTTAACCCCGGAATCATTTGATTCTCAAGTCTTTATAGATAAGCTTTATCAAATTGCTAAGGAGGAAGTATATCTAAAAAAATTGGATGCTATTCGTAGTTTTTTAACAGAGGATACAGATGCGATAAGAGTGGTTGAGGAGTTGGGGAATGGGGTTGCAGCTTTTGATTCAGTCCCCGCCGCTATATTCTCCTTTTTGTCTCACCCTCAGAGTTTCGAGGAAGCTGTTAGATATGCAGTCTGCTTAGGAGGAGACGCAGATACGATAGGAGTAATGACTTCTGCAATCAGTGGGGCGTATCATGGTGTGGAGGGAATTCCAGAGGATTGGAGAAAAAAGTTGGAGAATGGAGAGTACATAGAGGGGTTGGCGGAGAAACTATGGCAGATTAAAACTAAATCCAAAAAAATGTGACGTGAAATAATTATCTTGTTATGAGTTTTTTAATTCGCACTCTATTCATGTGTTATAGGTAAGGTGTGGTGAGGAAGTTTTGATATTTAATTTTCAATTATTTTTTTTCAAATTTCTTTCAAGTCAGGGGGTTTACTGAATTTTAGTAATTTTTATACTTATTGAGTGAATATTCAAAAAATTTTATATCAAATTATCAGAAAGGTAAACTCTAAAGGGAGGCAAATCATTCTTTAGGATAGAATTTTTGCTTGGTGAGGATGAATATGTTTCAGGTAAGGCGGATTGAGAAACTAGAAGACTTTGAAAAGTGTAGTGAACTAGAGAGACATATTTGGGGAACAGAAGAATCAACCCCCGTACCTTTACTTATCGCACTTCAACATAATGGTGGATTACTACTCGGTGCATTTGATGAGGATGAAAACTTGGTAGGGTTCTGTCTTGGGTTCAGGGGATGTAGAGATAATCGGTCATATTTCTACTCTCATCAAGCAGGGGTTTTACCTGAACTTCAGAACTCAGGAGTGGGTTACCAGTTGAAAATGAAGCAGCGGGAGTGGGCAATCAGATTGGGATTTAACCTAATGAAGTGGACTTTTGATCCATTGCAGGGAATGAACGGAAACTTCAACTTGAGAAAGTTGGGTGTGATTTGCCGAAACTATCTCCCCAACTACTACGGTATTATGAAAGATAAGCTAAACGTGGGAATGCCGACCGACCGATTCACAGCGGAATGGTGGTTAAAATCTAAACGTGTTGTGGACAAAGAGCATGACAAGGTCACAGAAATCACTTTAAATCAACTGTTATCAAATGGAGCGGAAATCGCAAATGAAACCGAAATTTTCAAAAAAGGAATTAGAAGCGTTACAAAAACTAATCTCAATATAAATTCAGAGCGTATACTAATCGAAATCCCAGAAAGTATTAGAAAGGTCAAAGATGCTAGTTTGAATTTGGCTATAGACTGGTCTGAAAAAATCAGGCCCATATTTTTAAACTATTTCGATAAAGAATATATCGCCAGTGATTTTATTTTGGAAATAGTTGAGGACGAGAGGCGAAACTTCTATCTACTTTTAAAGAATCACTTATTGGAAGACGAGTTAAAAGAAATTTAAACATACTTTGACGGGTAGAGATTGAATGTTTATCAAAAAGATTGAACTCAGAGAAATACAAATGGAATACGTTTCCCCTTTTGAGACAAGTTTGGGAAGAGAATATTACAAAGATGCGATAATTGTCAAAATTGAGGCACAAGAGTCTGAGGGGTTTGGCGAGTGTGTAGCAGAGAAGAGCCCATGGTACTCATATGAAACTATTGAAACCGCTTGGCATGTTTTATCCCAATTCATGATTCCAAAAATTCTTAAAAAAGATGTGGAAAGCCCTGAAGCCTTCTTATCTATGCTGAGCCGCATTCGGGGGCATAATATGGCACACGCAGCGATCGAAGAAGCCTTTATGGATGCCTACGCAAAATCTAAAAAAACCGCTCTCTCAAAATTGCTGGGCGGAGTGAGAAACAGAATCGAGAGTGGGGTAAGCATAGGGATACAAGAGAACGTTGAAAAACTACTAAAAAATATTGGAAACTACCTTGAACAGGGCTATCGAAGAATAAAAATAAAGATAAAACCACAATGGGACCTTGAAGTAGTTAAAAAGGTAAGAGAAGCGTATCCTAACATAAGTCTAATGGTGGACGCAAATGGTGCTTACACCATCAAGGATTTAAATCATCTCCAAAAACTTGACAAATACCACCTTCTGATGATGGAGCAACCCTTAGAATATGATGACCTAGTCGACCACGCCAAACTACAGTCCAAAATGAAAACTCCAATATGTCTTGATGAAAGCATTCCTAATCTTAGCAGCGCCCAAGCAGCATTAAAACTAGGTAGTTGCAAAGTAATTAACATAAAAGTGGGTAGAGTCGGGGGAATACAAAAAACAAAAAGAATACATGATTATTGCCAAGAGAAGGGTGTACCCGTGTGGTGCGGCGGTATGCTTGAAACAGGAATTGGACGAGCAATAAATGTGGCCGTGGCAAGTCTGCAAAACTATAAATTACCCAACGACATATCAGCCAGCGACCGATACTACGCTGAGGATATAGTGGAACCACCATTTCAACTTAACCGTGACGGAACCATAACAGTTCCCCAAAAACTGGGAATAGGAGTAGAAGTATTAGAAGAACGCCTAGAAAAAGTAACGAAAAGAAAGAAAACCTTCACCTAAAATTCCCAAAAAATAATTTAAAATCAGGGAACATAACAAGTTAAACTCTGATGCGGGGAGTTTCCGGGGAAATTTTTGGTAAATTTTTATTCACCACACAGCGCATCCCTGACTCCATGTAGAGCGATAACCCACACTCATTACACACAATACACGTGACTATGGAATCGAAATCTCCCCCCTTGGACTTGTTTACGATTTCAGGATCCGCGATTTGCGCCCGCCCCATCGCAACCATATCCGCCTTCCCTTCCTCAATTATTTTCTCGGCCGTTTTAAGATCAAAAATAGCACCTACTGCTATAATCGGCACGTCGACGCACTCCTTAATGGCCTCAGCTAATGGAACATTAACGCATTCGCCGATTTCCTTGGTGGGAGAAATGTAGTCAATGTTCTCAAATCTTCCACTGGAAACGTGCAAAACATCAACACCCGCATCAACTAACATCGGAGCCAATATCCTTGATTCCTCCAAGGTCAAATCACCCTCAACACGGCCCTCAGCGCTAATCCTACAGCATAGAGGAAAATTATTACCAACACTCTCCCTAGTCTTCATAATTATGTTCACAATAAATCGGGCCCGGTTCTCTAGAATTCCCCCATAGTCATCATTTCTCTTATTTGAAAGCGGTGAGAGAAACTGGTGAATCAGATAACCATGGCAACCATGAAACTCAATAAGCTCCGCCCCCGCCTTCTTAGCTCTAACCGCGGATGCTGCAAATGCGTCCTCGATCTCCTCAATTTCTATCAGACTCAACTCCCTAGGTTTCACCAGTTCCATAACCAAGCCTTGTCCCTCACTCTTTAAAGTACAGGGAATAGGAGAAGGCGCTACAGGCTCAAAGCTAGGCATCCAAGCCTGCCGCCCCGCATGAGACAATTGTATTGCGGGAACAGAACCGTTCTTCTTTATAACCGCAAAGAGCTTGCTTAAACCCTCTATGTATCGATCAGCATAAACGTTCAAAACATTTGGAAAACCGCGCCCATTCTCCGTCACGGCGCTAGCTCCGACTATAGTGAGCCCTAACCCACCTCTCGAGATCCGAGTATAATAATCCAACTCCCTGATCGTAACAAATCCATCAGCTGTTCCGAAGCCGGTATCCGTAGGTGGAAAAACAATCCTATTGGGAAGTTTTACTCCCTTAATTTCAATAGGTGTGAAGACCTTATCCAAGCCACTCAAAATCGCTCAACTCCTTTACAAGGAAGCATAATGTATTCTAATAAATAGTTCAGTACTCTAATTGTAAGACTTAATCATTCTAATCACTCTATTTTTTGGCTTTTATAAATTCCCTTACTTTATTAAGTTCTACCGGGTTCTCGGTGATTTCATTCTTCTTGAGTTGAGTACCAACAATAACCCCATTACATACGCTAAGATACATCGATAAATTATTTTTATTAACACCACTTCCAACAAGAACTTTGGATTGGGAAGCTTTTCTGTTATTTTTCTAACATTGGTTATATCCGCTTCCATTCCGGTGGCTTCTCCCGTTACTATTAATGCGTCTGCCAAGGAGCGGTTCAGAAGCTCATACGCCTCTAGCTCTGGGGGGCGCTCCTTTAACTGTACAGCGTGTTTAACATGAACATCAGCAAATATTTTGATATCCTTCGCCCCCAGAGCCTTTCTGAAACGCAGCACATTATACGCGTCGGATTCAATTATGCCCTGATCCGCCATCACAGCTCCGCTGAGTACGTTTACCCTCACAAACTTCCCACCAACCACATACGCGATTGAAAGCGCTGCCAAAGCATCGTTTCGCAAAACGTTTATCCCAAGGGTAAATCGATTTTCTCTGCTAATCGAGTTGCAACGTAAGTCATTGATGCAACAGTTTCAGAACCCACCTTATTAGGATAAAAAGGAGCATCACCATAGTTTTCAAGGATAATTCCATCCATTCCTCCCATCAAATAAGTCTCTGCATCGCTCAGTGCCCTTTCACAAATTTCCTTTAGAGAAAGCTCATGCCGTGGAGAGCCAGGAAGAGGTGGAAGATGCACCACTCCAATAAGGGGGTTTTCACATTTGAAAATCTTCCACACAAAAAACACCCTCAAACATTTTTCTTCACGTCAAATTTAACAGGGATAGTTTTGTAAAAATAAAGGGATTTGAATTCCTAAAGTTATCGATACGTTTAAACCTTATGTTACCTCAAAAATAAGTTGAGAGATAATGAAGTGTTCATGAAAATTTGAGGTGTGGATTGTGTCTATTAAAATTGAGGACATCATGATTAAGGATGTTCTAACTGTTGATGTTTCCGATAATGTAATAAACGCTACCAAAAAAATGAATGAGAGAGAAGTCGGTTGTGTAGTTGTAGTTGATAAGGGAAAACCGATAGGCATTCTCACGGAGAGAGATATACTGAGAAGAATCGTTGTTGAAAAACGAGACGCGGAAGAAACCAAGGTTAAAGAAGTGATGTCAACCCCACTTATTACGGGCAAACCGGAAATGAACCTTGAAGACGCGATAAAAATCATAATCTTGAACAGAGTGAAAAAATTACCGATACTGAGTAACGAAAAACTAGTGGGGATAATAACCCTGTTCGACATCGTCAGATTGACCCCTATCACCGCTAACCTGCTCACAAAAACCTGCGAGATACGAGAAGTGCCCCCTCACATTGGAAAGTATATAACAAAGCTTCAAGAGAAACGGTACGATTTCGAAAAACTTACGAAAAGAAAGGAAATACCGATAAAGTGAAAAAATCTC
This sequence comes from Candidatus Jordarchaeum madagascarense, assembly GCA_019056875.1. GTDB lineage: Archaea > Asgardarchaeota > Jordiarchaeia > Jordiarchaeales > Jordiarchaeaceae > Jordiarchaeum > Jordiarchaeum madagascariense. The sequence continues at coordinate 2,097 of DXJA01000231.1, read as the reverse complement.
CAAAAAAAGAAAAAGAATAGTTAAATATTAATACCGTTTAGGACATTTTTGAAGCCTCTTCCCTGAGAACCCGTCTAAGAACCTTTCCAGCCAGACTAATAGGCAACATGTCCTTGAAAATAACATCCCTGATTTTCTTGTAAGGAGCAACATTCTTCTCTACAAACTCCATAAGCTCTTCCTTGGTAGCAGAAGCACCCTCCTTCAGTACTACAAAAGCTACAGGGAGTTCACCGACACTTTCATCGGGTTTCCCAATAACGGCACACTCCTTAACAGCGGGGTGCTCATGAAGCACCTCCTCAACATCCCGAGGATACACCGAATAAGCTTTATACTTTATCATGTCTTTTTTACGGTCCACGATGTAGAAGTAACCGTCTTCATCCATCTTGCCCAAGTCGCCGGTGTAAAGCCACCCATCTCTAAGCACGTTTTTGGTTTCTTCCGGCTTGTTCCAATACCCCTTCATGATTTGGGGGCCCTTAACAATAATCTCTCCCAACTCCCCCGGAGGAAGCTCTTTGGTTCCAGTCTCAGCGTCAACAATCTTCGCGTCAGTATCAATTATAGGTATGCCAACAGACCCCGGCTTCCTAACAGAGTCTTTAGCAGCAGGATTGTACAGAACCCCCATAGTCACTTCGGTAAGCCCATAAGCCTCAATCACTATACCGCTTGTGGATTCTTGTAGTTTCTTTAAGTTTGTGACTGGAAGAGGGGCGGCTCCTGAGGCTATGAGTTTTACTGAGGATAAGTCGTATTTTTTAAAGGCGGGGTGGTTCAACAAGGGTACAAACATGGGTGGAGCTCCACCGATTGCATCCGGTTTGTATTTTTCGATTGCTTCCAAGTATTCTTTGGGGTCAAAGCGTAGAAATATTACCATGGTTTGCGTGTTGCATATGGGTAGGTCTAGGTAAGCGATCATTCCCATTGCGTGGAACCAGGGAACTGCCGAGAAGGTGACGCGTCTTTTATTTATCAGGCGGTCTACGTCTTCGGGGGTGACTTCGATGCCTTGGGCTTGGAGTTCTTCAGCTATTTCTTCGTCGTTTATTTCGTTTTTCATCATGATATTTTGCCATATTGGAATTTCGATGTCTCTTTCTGTGGTGACTGGTATCATCCAGAAAGTGTTTTGCATAATGTTTGCCGCCACATTAAAGTGAGTTAACATTACGCCCTTTGGTGTTCCGGTTGTTCCTCCGGTGTAACTCAAATGTGCTAGATCCTCTTTGGGGTTGATTTTTACTCCGGTTGTTTTTGTTTCTACTTTGAGTAATTCAGAAAAGAGGTAATCGTCACCCTTTTTTGCCTCTTCAACTTTTTTTTGCTCTATGTCTGGTGACAAAATTTTGTCTGGGAATAGTAAATAGTCAGCGAGACCAGTTATAATGATATTTCTTAGTTTTGTTTTGTCTTTAACATTGTCTATTTTTTTGTAGGTTAGGTCGATATCGAATGTGATTATGGTTTCGGATCCGGAGTCATTTAGCAGTGTTTCTAATTCTCTCTCAGCGAATAGAGGGTTACAAGGAACGATGGTTGCTCCGGCTTTGAGAGCTCCAAAATAGCTGATTACAAATTGGGGTACATTCAATAGATGAATAGCAACTCTATCCCCCCTCTCAACTCCTAACTCAGCTAGGGCTGATGCAAATCGATTAGTTAACTCTTCATATTCTCCATAAGTGATTTCACGGTCATTGTATATGCTCAATACTCTTCCCGGAATTCTTTTAGCAGCACGGCTCAAAAAGTAATACACAGGTATTTCAGGGTACTTCATGGATTTGGGAACCACGCTTGGCCAGTGTTCCATCCAAGGCTTCTCCAACTTATCCCTCCTATAAAAAGTATATGTAATATGTTGTTTATGAGAAATAAAAGGTTTATCAAAAACAGACAGCAAAAAGTTCAACCATTATTCCATGTGAGTTAAAAGGCACACGTTTTTTTAGAAAAATGCATTGGATTCTTAAAGGCTCTACAAGTAGGTTCACAACTCCTTTTTATCTCTAGAGTTGTTTATGGAAGAATTAATCATAATTTCCCTAAGCGAAAAAAGAAGTTTTCTTAACATAAAGGATCATT
>DXJA01000230.1 GCA_019056875.1 Candidatus Jordarchaeum madagascarense | reverse complement strand
ATGGAATTTTCTTTTAGAAAAAAAATAAAAACGGTTAATGTTTCTTATGGCTAAAAAAATTTAAAAGCGAAAAAGACAACAAAAGTCTCACAAAAAGTGTTCTTGGTACCATCAAGAAACAATTATCTATGCACTGAAAGTAAAACTGAAAAGTAAAACAATCAAATAATTATCTAAAAGTTAAATGTGCAAATCCATGGAAATAATACACGAAAATCAACTTAAGAGCAAAAATGGGAAATAAAAAACGCGGATTACCACCTTGGTGACACATTTTGAGCATTCACGGAAAAATTGACGAGTTTGAAAGATTGGAAGAAAGATTGAAACAAAGTCTGAAAAGGACCTTATCCATCAAACCAGTCAAACTTGAATCTGTAATTCTATATCTGGGAACTAATGAAAATTATAAAATATCCTTAGAGTTGTGCAAATCCATTGCCAAGAAACATGGATGCAAAGTTAAACTAGTTTGTGATGAACTAATTTTCGGGGAGAAAAAGAACCAGTTTGAAACAGCATGTGAGGAACTTCTTTCAGCGGCTTACAGTGAATTGGAGTCAGAGAAAATTTCTGAAATTAAAAAGTATATACGTGCAGGAGAAACTTCGTTAGAGGACAAGTTATCTGAGATAATTGAAAATCCATTAGAACTCATAATTATTCCAGCGACACCTTTCCTGTATCACGAGAATGTTTGTTCAACCAATAGGACAATCGAGTCAATACTTGACAAATTTTCAAATCCCATACTTATAGTTAAGAAAAATAAGCATACAGAGAATTTGCAAACCTTAAAAAATATTTTAATCGCTATTAGTGATATTAGCAATTTAGGTGCTATTGTCTCTACCACTCTGGCAATAGCGGATAAGAAAGCGAAAATGAAAATCTTGAAAATAATGGATGACCGGTTTCTGAATTCTGTTGAGGTAATAATGGGAGCGATTTCGGATGAATATCAAATAACCAGAGAAGAGATGATAGAATCTGTGATGAATAAAATTAAAAAAATATTGGACGAAACGATACCAAAAATCGCTGAAATAGGATATCAAGTTGATTATATTATGCAAAAAGGGGAAATAGTGCATAGGATAAGCGAGGTATCAGAAAAAATTAAACCATCCTTAGTTGTGATTATGCACAAATTTATGCAAGAAATGGAAGCGGAAATAAAACTCCTTCTGGAAGAAATTAATATCTCAGTTTTAATAGTAAGCCAAGAATAGACAATAAAGCCGGAAAGATGACCAGATATTCGTTTATTATTTTCTATTAAAATGTTTAAACAAAAAATTTGGTTGAAAGAGAAATGCCAATTGATAAAAAAGATTTAGTCTTCCTCTCACAGATTCCATTCCAATTATCGGGTGAAGACCACCTTAGTCCAAACAGTTGGTGTTTTTACCTCTCGTTCAATTGGGGAATCCATAAGGAAATACCTCCATCAATAACTCAGAGAATACTTACCCTCGCTCTAGAAGAAAAAATTCTAGAAAAACAAAATGAAACCCTAACTCTTAATAAAACCCACAGCTTTCCTCCACTCTACAAATTTGAGAAAAAAATCGACCCCAAAGAGTTTAAGGACATTGAACCATACCCAATCAAAAGTAAAATAGAATACAACGAAATAGACCTGCAAATACCAGAAAAAACCCTTAAAAAACCAAAATCCACAGAGGAAAAATCCACCAAACCCTTAAAACAGTCCAAAAAACCGAGCCAAACCCGAAAAGAAGAAATTAAAGAAAAAGAAACAAAAGAAGAAGCAAAAGAAGAAAAAACAGAGAAAAAAAACAAAACCACAAAAAAACCAAAACCGGCAAAGGAAAAAAAGGAATTAACACTAGACCACTTCACAAAAACCTGATTCAGGCGTCCATAACCGAAGTGTTAAATTCATCGAAGCTGTGTGCTATTTTTAAAAATGAAAAGAAATACAGAAACTTCTTCTGGACGTGGGATTTATTTTTTGGAGAGGTATTATAAGGAAGATAGTCTGGGTCAGTTCTAAGCCCGAACATTTTCCTAGGTGCTAAAAAAATAGGCTCAGAGTGTCCCCTAATCCTCAGGCCCAAAAATTATGAGATATCACCTATTATTGTAATAAATGTCCAGTATTCTCCACTGACCCGACTAAATATATAGAATTTGGAGTTATATATAAATCTTGTTTTATAACACTGTTAAAAAACCTAAAAGTTCAAACCATGAACCGGCAAGAATCACCATTTTACCCTAAACTTTACAAAATCAACCGAAGCCTAGAACACCAATTTGCCTTCAAGGTAGTCTTTCACAGTCTGAAAATCATTGAGCCCATAACCGGTTAATACGCACACAACTCTTCCATCAAAAGATTTCCAATTCTTAAGCACCCCTGCTATTGAAGCCGCAGCTCCCGGTTCAACAAACACACCTTCTCTACGCGCAAGCTCCACTAAAGACTCCATAATTTCCTTATCAGAAACTGAAATAATTTTACCACCAGTATTTTTCGCAGCTGCCAACGCAAGAGGAGCGTCAAAAGCATTCAAAACCTCAATTGCACTAGCTATGGTGTGGGATTCTTCCCACTTCTTCAGTCTGTCCCCTTTCCAAGCCCGAGCCACCGGGCTGCAACCCTCTGCCTGGACACCCACCAATCGGGGAATTCTATCCGTGAGCTTCAACCTCTCCAATTCCCAAAACCCTTTATGTATAGCGGAAAGCAGCACTCCAGAACCCACCGGAACCACGACCCAATCAACGTTGGGCAACTGGTCAAAAAGTTCGAAGGCAATGGTTTTTTGCCCCTCTCGTCTCCAGTAATAGTCACCCGCAAATTGTACGCTTGGATCCTTAGCATACTCCATGGCAGTGTCTACAGCATCATCGAATCCCCCGTCTACAAACTCCACCTCAGCCCCGTAGAGTTCCATCATGGTTATCTTGGTCACAGGAGCATCCTTGGGAACCACTATCTTGCATTTAAGCCCCGCCTTCGCAGAATAGGCAGAAACGGAACTAGCCATGTTTCCCGTGCTAGCACACACCACTGATTTCGCTCCTTTCTCCAATGCTTTGGTGAGTTCCACGGCACTCCCCCTATCCTTGAAACTACCTGTAGGATTGTTGTGAATTTCCAGCTTGAACCATAGGTCCAATGCTAGGTCGTCTCCTATGGTGTCGCTTCGCTGTAAGGGTGTACTTCCTTCATTTAGGGTTACAAGACGCGTAACCTTTTCAAAGGGAAGTAGTTCACGGTATCTCCATATGGTTCTGCCATGAAAATCTTCTCGGCTTAGCCGCATTGAATCATAATCGTAATAAACTTGGATAGGACCCCCACAGCTGGGGCACAGAATTGGATCATCTTCAACTCGTTTTTTACAAACCGCACATTCCAAATACATCAAGAATCACCAGCAACTCAATATTATAAAACATTTGAGT
>DXJA01000229.1 GCA_019056875.1 Candidatus Jordarchaeum madagascarense | reverse complement strand
ATTAGAAATACTTATATATAAAACAATTTCAACTCACAAATATACAAACAAAAAAAGGAGTGAAAATGAATGATACCACTACAATTCGACATGTTCGGAGGCATGGCCCTTACTTGGATCATCCTTATAATCTGGTGTGTCATAGGCGTAATCATCGCAATCTGGGTATACAGAGACGCTGAATCCCGAGGCATGAACGGCGTTCTCTGGCTGATTATCTGTATCCTCCTAGGAATAATTGGGCTTATCATTTATCTAGTCGTCAGGGAGTAGACAAATAATTCTACTTTATACATCTCCCCCTATTTTTTACTATTTTTTTATAATAATTAAAAACCAAGTTCTACTAATAACCATAACTATAACATATTCCTAAAAATCACATATTTTGAAAAAGATTTTTTAATTTTTTAGTATTAGTCTAGTAATAATACTACTTGAAATAAAAATAGATAGAGTCATAAACGCTATACTACTTTGAGCTGTTTGTGAATTCTTTCTGTTTATTGGAGACTTTAAGAAAGTTTTAGATTTTAAAAGCGGTGGGTATGATGGTTAATCGTGGAGACTTGAAAAAAGCTATACTCTATTTATTATCACACCACACAGAGGATCATCTTGATAGAGCTCTTTGCCTGAATTTTTTGGGTAAGAAACTTTATGTTTGTGCCAGATGCACTGGACTTACTCTCGGATTCATTTCCGGTATCTTATTACAGACATTTTCGATTATTACCAACTTGGAGCAGAACTTGAGTCTGCTTTTGGCGATTGCATTGGCTCTGCCCGCAATGGTTGATTGGTGGACTCAGAGCGTTTTTGGTAGAGAGAGTAGAAACTATATTAGGGTACTCACGGGCTATGTTCTAGGTCTCGCTGTAACTTTCTTAAGATTTTCGAATATGACTTGGAGTATAATTACGATAATTATATTTTTCATATTCGCAGCGATAGGGCTATATTTGAGGGTTATTAGAGAGTATGGTCCCAAATCAGACAAATATGTTGGTAAAAGAAAAGAAAAATTGGAATAAAACTTTTATTGAATGATTATCAACTAGTATTCGTGTTTTTCTGGTTAGTGGTAGCCATGAAGTCTCTGGATTCACTTTTGTCCCGTTATACGAACGCTAGGAAAAGAATAATAGAGATACCCGTGATAAAATCCATCTTCGACTATTTTAGGGAGGAGAAGTGGGTGAGGGTAGTAGGTGTTATTAAGATGAATAAAGGTGTGGTCATGATTAAAAAACCAGTGCAAATAAGGGATGCTTACGGAAATCCGATGAGAATGGACGGATGGATACTACCCGGCGGGAAACCCGAAAAACACGAGAGTTACGAGGAAGCCGTAATAAGGGAAATACAGGAAGAAACAGGTGTAAAAGTCGAGGTGGAGAAACTTCTAGGAATTTACATTTTCCGCTTCTTGAATAACGGTAGGCAGGCGGACGCAAACCTTATCGCTTTTTCCACGAGTGCGGTGGGTGGAAAGTTAAAACCCGGGAGTGAAGTACAAAAAGTTAAGTTTTTTGAAGAAATAAAAGAAAAGGACATTATACAAGTACCAGATTGGTGGTACGGATTTCAGATCGAAATGCTCGAAGACGCCGGGGTAAAGATTAAAAAATGACTATAATCTATTTAACAGAAGTTAGTGAATTCAAATTGAATTAAGATCAGGGTGATCAATAGTGCGTAGAATCAAGTTTGAGGGCGAAGAATTACGAATGGTGGTTTTTGATTTTGACGGAGTTTTGTATGCTGGGGATAGTCACAGCGTGGAATTGGCTGAAAAGCTGGGAATACGTGAAGAAGTCGAGAAGATTCTTAAGGATATGCGAGAGGGGAAAATTTCTGTAGAAGACGCCATAACCAAATCTGCAATCTACTGGAAAAATGTCGAGGTAGGTAGAACTCTAAAAATGATGAGAGAAGTTAAGCTGCGGAAGGGCTCAAAGGAAACCATACAAAAATTGAAGAAGGCGGGATACATAACCGCTCTTGTAAGCTGCGGTGGAAGTAACACTGGATTTCAAGCAATCAAGGAGAAACTAGGACTGGACTATGTTTACAGTAATTCCGCAGAAGTTGTAGATGGAAAGTTTACGGGAAGGCTTACCGCCCCACCAGTAGGAGCTAAGAAAAAAGCAGACCTATTCTTAAGAATAGCACAGGAGGCTGGCGTGAATCCCTCAGAGTGCGCGGTGATTGGCAACGACGAAATGGATATACCAATGTTCACGAAGGCAAAATACAGCATAGCCGTTAATCCTTCCGAAGGCTTGAAAAAATACGCCAAGATTATTCTAAATTTAAAAGACATGAGAGAAATACTCCCTTACTTACTTGTGAAAGATGAAAAATAAGAGGATTCCAGTTTCCCCCGTTTTGGGAAAGTTCTAAAATTAGGGGGTTACATCGATTTTTACGATTTTTTTGAGCTGTACTCGGCAACAAAGGCGATATACTTCAAAAAGGCTTCAATCACACCCTTCTCGTACTGTTCTCTGCGAATCGGCTCATTCTCTATTTTAAGAATTTTCCCCAGAGTTTCCTCAAACACTTGTGACTGGAATTTCAAGTTTTGACCAATAGACCTCATCCATCTCTCCTCGTATCGAGAGAGGAACTTAGCCGAGAAGTCTCCACTCTGCACTGCTTCTGCTGCGGTTGAGCCAGCATCCATACCGGCTCTAACTGAGAAAAATATGCCTTCACCGGTAATAGGGCTGACCATACCAGCGGCGTCTCCAGCCACTAGGAGACCAGCCAAATAGCTAGGAGTATAGGCTCGCTTATACGGTATAAACGCACCACGCCCCGTAACCACTTTAGCACCCTCCAGAAACTGAGCCGCAGCCGGGTGCTTCATAAAAAAGTCCAGGTACTCTGCAGGTTTCTTATCCATCATCCCAGCAGCAGAACCAACACCCACAGTAAGCATACCATCCTTTGGAAAGATCCAACCGTATCCAAGGGGGCTTATATCTTTCCCTGTGAAAATTACATACGAGTCCCCGAACCTTTCTTCGATTATCTCATTATCCATTTTCATCTCTACACCCATACAGAAACCCTGATAATCTTTCCAAGTCTCCCCCCTCTCTTTGAACCATTTGTCCCATAAACCGCACCTCTTTGCTATGGTTGAGTAAACCCCATCACACGCTATCACTACATCGGCGCGCAGTTCTTCCCCGTCACTTGTGATAACACCTTTGACACTTCCTCCCTCTTTAATTACATCTTTGACGTACACGCCTTCCTTTAACTCTGCTCCTGCTCTAGTCGCCATCTTTGTGATATGATAATCGAACCGGTCTCGGTAAACGCCCCAGTAGACCCCAGGAACCGGAAAGTTTTGCTTCTCGTATCTTGGGGGCGTGCAGAAGGTGATTGAGGTGTATTTTCGATCCAAGACTCCCTCTGGAATATTAAGTTTAAGAACCACCCAATTAGCTACATTGCCCCCGCACAGTTTAAATCGAGGCAACTTGCATTTTTCAATAATCAGCGTCTCCCCACCTCCTTCAGCAGCCTTCATAGCAGCAGTACTTCCAGCGGGACCTGCACCCACTACTATAACATCATACTTCTTAACCATTCTACTCACCACGTAGTTTTCTGAAACCCACAAATTTTTCTAGCACAATTATTGATTGAACAAACCAACCATTTTTTATTCTACTTTAGGAGGCTTTTTGGGTGGTGCGGTGGCTGGGGGTGGTTCCTTTTTTTGCTGAGCGTATTTTTCTATTACCGATATAAAAATATTGAAAGCCTCAACGAAGCCCTTCTCATACTGCTCATCCTTTTCCTTTTCATCTTCCAAAGCCAGAATTTTTCCAACAGTGTTTTGGAATATTTGCTCTTGGAAATCTAGAATCATTCCCACAGACTTTGCCCATCTCTCCTGATACACCGAAAGAAACTCAGCAGAAAATTCTTCATTATTTACAGCCTCTGCAGCAGTAACCCCAGCATCCATACCCGCCCTCACAGCGTAATAAACTCCCTCTCCGGTTATGGGGCTAACCATGCCCACAGAATCACCAGCAAACAATATTTCCCGAATCATAACTAGGCTTGTAAGCATTTCTTAATGGAATCCAAGCTCCCCTCATAAGAACTTCTTCTCCACCTGCCAACAGATTTGATGCCACAGAATGTTTTTTCATAAAGTGATTCATATAATAAGTAGGCTTTTTCTCCAAAGTTTTAGCCATCGAGCCCAAACCAACAGAAACATTATCCCGCTTTGGAAAGATCCAAGCATAACCCATAGGGGCAATGTCTCTCCCGGTGAAAATCATATAGCTGTCCCCGAATCGCTCGGTGATAACTTTCTCTCCGAGTTTTACTTCGACCCCTACGCAGAAGCACATCTGATCTTTCCATGTTTCTCCCTTACTTTTAAACCAGGCATCCCACATTCCACAACTTTTCGCCACTGTGGAGAGAGCCCCATCGCAGGCTATCACTACATCCGCCTCGTATTTCTCACCGTCTTTGGTTGTAACTCCTTTAACATATCCCTCCTGCTTAATCACATGGTCAACATATTTGTTTTCCTTTAATTCTGCACCATTATCCAGTGCAATTTTGGTGAGCGCATAATCAAAAGCATCCCTATAAACACCGAAATATCCCAACCCTCCCAGATTAATATCGTGGCGCTCATAATTCGGAGGTGTAAAGAAAGATAGAACCTTATACTGCCTCTCAAGTATGTATTCGGGTATGTTTAATTTTCGAACCACCCAATTGGCCACCCCGCCACCACACAGTTTAAATCGCGGTAGTTTATATCTCTCTAAAATTAAGGTTTTAGCCCCGCCCTCTGCCGCCTTCATGGCTGCCATGCTACCAGCCGGGCCCGCACCTACAACAATAACGTCATACTTCTGGGTCATTAAATCCGCTCCTAAAACTTTCAACCCCTAATTAACAAATTAGTAAAGCCATAACTCTGCTTCCGGGATTTGTAATAAAAAGTTTTGGGGGCCTCTTTCTCGTTGTGAGACTTTTTCCGTAAGTTAGTTTTGTTTGATTATTTGATGTTTAGGAGTTTTTGTGCGTTTTCACCTAGGATTTTTGTTTTGAAGCTATCACTTATGGGCAGGTTTTTGACGGCTTGTATTCCGATGTCGAAGGGTGTGAATGGAAAATCGGTGGCGAAAAGAAGTTTGTGTTCTATGCCGTTGTCGGTGTATGCGCTCCATGGGAAGTAGGGGTAAAGGCTGTACCAGACAGAGACATCCAGATAGACGTTCTCGTGGCGTAGGTTTAGTGACCAAGCGTCCATGAACCAAGGTGCGCTGAGGTGCCCCATGATGATAGTAAGATCGGGGTATTTTAGGGCTACTTCGTCCCAGAGCATGGGGTGTCCATATTTTGCCACGGATGTGGGAACGGAGGTTTGGTGGCCTGCATGCGACCATACTGGTATATTAAGTTCTAGTGCTTTTTCCCACAGGGGGTAATATTTCTCTTCGTTTGGATAGAATTTTTGCAGTGGTGGAACTAGTTTTAATCCCTTTAATTTCAGTTTGGCGACGGCGTACTCTAGGACGTTTATGGCGAATTTTCGGTTGGGGTCCACGGAGGCGAATCCTATTAGTTTGTCGGGGAATTTACTCACCATTCGGGAGATGTCCTCGTTTGTTCCCAGTTGGGATCCATAGGAGGTTGATATGTCCATGGGAACTATTACCGCCTTGTCTATCCCTGCTGAGGTGAAAGCCTTAACAAAGTCTTCAATGGTTTGGTTTTGGTGTAGGAATAAGAAACCATTTATGACCATTTGAGATTTTTCAGTTTTCGCTCTTTCGCCAAACATGTTTTTAATAAGCGTATTCGAGTCGGGTACAGGTGTCAACTCTTTACAGACCGGATGCGTGTGAACATCAATTATCAACTCAAAATTTCCCCTTTACTTCAATTGGTGATTAGAATCTTTTTTAGACTATTATTTAATTACTCGGCACCAAGAGTTAAACATTTTTTGGAAAAGATGGGGAAAGTTTGTTTCCTAAACAGAAAGATAAATTTAAGGGAAGACACAAATAAAAAATATTTAAAATTAAGGCGAGTTGGAATCGAATGGATAGACGGAAATGGACAAGGAATATCACGATAATGGTTTTGGGAGCTTTTAATGCGGAATCGTTTTCAAGTGCTACTCCGCCTTACAAATGGGTTTTGGATCCGTGGTCAATTTTTGTCACATTTATGTTTTATGGGCTTTCGCTCCTAGTTATTGAAGATTTGGTTTCTCGTTACTCTTGGGATTACCGCAAACTGTTTCTGATAGGATTGATTTATGGCATACTGGAGGAGGGTTTTTTGGCTCTGACAAATGTACTGCCGGGATACTCACAGTTCGCAGTGGGTTATGGACGTTACTTGGGTTTGAACGTGCCTTGGACCATTTTTATTTCGGAGTTTCACGCGATTTACACCGTGGTTTTAACCTTCATGATTGCGGATATTATTATTCCCAGGGAGAGGGCGGGTCCTGTGCTATCTAAATGGCAGTATGTTCCGGTTTTGGGGTACTTGGCGTTTCTTTACCTGTTTGTACCGACATCTGTTTTAGAGATGGTTAATACCAGTAGCCATTTTGCCATGCTTCTGTTTCAGACCGAGTTTTTCTTGAATAACTTCTTCCTGATAAATGCGGTTAGGTTTTATCCTACCTGGGAGTCCATAGTCATTCAGCTGGTGGCAATTATTGTACTGTCCATACTGGTAATACGTTTACCCAAATTAGATTTGAACCGTTCTGAAAAGGAATTCGTAAGCAGGAAAAGCTATGTGCTTCTAATACTGCTATTCGAGTTAATGTTTTGGATTCCATACATTATTCATGTACCAGAGATTATCGCCGTGATTTATTATCTGCTTCTACCCGTTGCCTTCTTGAAGTTGATTTTATCCAAAATTAGAAAAGATAGTTCATTTAATAAAGAGAAAATGGTTGCAATGGCTTTGGCTTTACTGCTGTTCTTTGGAGGGGTGGGCATCTTAGTCTATACTGCTAGGGGTGACATACTTGGTCTCGTAATAATTATAGTGGCCTTATGGATTGAAGTAGAGTTAATCACTCGCAAATATTTTCTACTAAGAATATTCAAGAAACGATGACCATTTCAGATTTCGCGGTTTTCGCTCTTTCGCCAAACATGTTTTT
>DXJA01000024.1 GCA_019056875.1 Candidatus Jordarchaeum madagascarense | reverse complement strand
TCAGAAGAGTGTTTCACTCATTATTTTTGAGGATCCCTCTTCTGATCAGAAATCTTTCTATTTTCACTTTTTATGCATTCATTCTTTATTTCAGTTTTTTTACCAGAAATCGGAGGGTGCGTCTATCTTTCTCAAGTTTTAAGAGTTGATTTCCGGTTCTCTTCGCCCATCGGGTGATATCCTCCTCTGCGGCTGGATCGTCGGCAAGAATCTCCAGGACTTGGCCTATTTCCATCTTTTCAATCTCTTCTTTTGTTCTGAATACGGGTTCTGGGCAGTAGAGTCCGATTGCATCTAGAGTGCGATCTGGTTTGGTATCTTTTTTCTGTTTTTGTTCAGGACTTGGCATGTTAAATCTACCTCCTCTTGTTTATCATTTTGAATCTTCTTCTTTTCTTCTTTTCATAATGACTTTGAATAAGTCATAAATTTTTCTTAAAGAAGCGTAAGTCGCGTATATCAATAATCCAAACAATTAGTCTTTCTTCCTTTAGTTGGATTGTTTATTAACAATTGTTAATTTTTCATCTAATTTTAGAAACAATTAAAGCCTTATAAACATTTCTTGAAAAATAGGGAGTATTTTAAGGGGGTTTCCATAGTTAAGCGCATAGCAAGGGTATTTTGAAAAAGATCCTTTTTTGAGTCAACGTTTCAATAGCTTTAAATTAATTCGATAATTATTTTAGGTATTTTCTGATTAAGTTCCATGGGAGTTAAATGCCATATTCAATTTTTAAAGACAGGGAGCACGCTGGTAAAGAACTCGGTAAACGGTTGTCAGAGAAGTACAGGAATGAGGATGCAATTGTTCTTGCCATCCCTCGCGGAGGAGTACCAGTAGGTGTCTATGTAGCATTAGAGCTTAATGCGGAATTGGATATGATCATCACCCGTAAGATTCAGATTCCTTGGAACCCAGAGGCAGGGTTTGGTGCAGTAACTATTGATGGTACCATTGTGTTAAACGAACCCTTGGTTGAACGTCTAGGTTTGGGAAGAAGGGAGATTGAGGAACTAGCGGAAAGAGTCATTGAGGAGATAAAGCGAAGAACGATGGAGTTCAGAGAGAATAATCCGGCTCCGAAGATACAGGGTCGGACCGTTATAGTTGTGGATGATGGTTTGGCTTCAGGTTACACTATGGTTGCCGCAGTTAAATCTATACGAAAAGAGAATCCGGGGAAGATTGTTGTTGCGGTTCCGGTTTCTCCTCAAAGGTCTTTGAAAATAGTGGAAAAATTTGTGGATGAACTGGTGTGCATTATTGTCAGTGACGCTTACATGTTCGCCGTTGCTGACTACTATGAAAACTGGTATGATCTGACGGATGAGGATGTGAAAAACTATATGGCAAAGTACAGGGAGGAGAAGAACTGGTAGATTAAAAATAGATATGAAGGTATTTTAAGATTTGAATATCTTTTAAGCGTTTATTCTGATCATCCTTTGTGCAGAAGGTCAAGCCTTTCCATTATGGATTTTAACTTTTCAAGCTGTTCCGTGTTTAGTTGAGGCAGTGGGCTTCTAACTGTTGTGTTAATTTTTCTTCCCTTAAGTTTCATAGCGTTTTTTAGTATTGAGGGACCGTGCTCTACAGAGGCGACAATCATCAACTCGATGAGTTTTGTTGCTTCGTGCATCTTTGCATTCGCTTTTTCTAGATTGCCAGATTGGTACAGGTTGTAAACTTCACAGAGGGGTTTGGGATCTACATTGGAGGTTCCGAAGATTGCTCCCTTTGCTCCTGCTTCTAAGGATGCTTGTAGGGTTAGTTCCGATCCGGGCATTACGACGAACTCTTTTGGAACCAGTTCTAAAACTCTTTTGGTATGGTTAGCATCCAAGACTGTGTCTTTTAAACCCACAATGTTATCGATCTCCGCTAATTTGGCAATAGTTTCGGGGCTTATGTCGAAGTTGGTTATTATGGGAAAATTATAAATTAGGATGGGTAGAGTTATCTCCTCTGACAGTTTCTTATAATAGTTGTGAATCATTTCCTCTGTGAGCGGGAAGTATGGTACGAGAATGGACATTACGGCGTCGACACCGAGCCTTTCTGCTTCTTTGGAAAGTTTTACCGAAACTTTGGTGCTGAAGTGGCTTGTTCCCGCAATAACCGGGACTCTACCAGCCACCTGATCCACCACGATTTTAATAGTTTTATTTCGCTCATCCTCAGACAGGTAAGCGAATTCCCCCACGCTTCCGAGACAGAAAATGCCGTCGGCGCCACTCTCCACCAAAAAATCCACATGGGCACGTGTGGCTTCTTCGTCCAATCGTTGCTCTGAATCAAAAAGGGTTACCATAGCAGGAATAACGCCCCGAATTTTAATTTGAATCCACCTCCAAAAATATTCAAGGCCACTGTATGATTGAGGTTGAATATGGTTTATTAAGATATTTAAGAAAAAAAGTTTATGAATGGTTTAAAAAACATTGGGGGAAGGGAGGTTAGCTTTTGGGAATAAAAAAGAGGGTTAAGCCATGCTTAGGTGTGCTTCTCTCCATATTCTGTATTTGTTGGGAAAGTCCAGATCCGCAACTATTTGGCTGGCTTTGAATCTTGTAGCTATGCCCTTTACCGTTTCGAAGTCTTTTTCATCACTTAGATTCCAGTATTTGAAGGAAACCTTTCTCCTACGGGCAGTTATGTTGTCAATGAACCTCATTTTTTCAACTATAGTATTATATTCCATTGAGCCGGCAGCGGGTAAAATTGGAGACCACGGACTAAGATTGATTAGTAAGTGACCCGATATGCCAGATAACGCTTCTATGTCTTGTCCAAATTGCTTAAATGCTCCCTTCTCATAGCCCACCTCGGGATCAATATCAACGCCTACCATAAGGTCTACACCTTCTTTCTGCTTAACCACATCATGTATTCCAGAAATGGCTTTGTACATTTTTTCAGCCCGCCAATCCAACCATTTGGAGAAAAGTTGATCATCATCCCGTAGGCTATCCCAAGTGTACGCCTCGTCAATGCGTGCAACTTCTGAAAATTCTTTTTTACATTTTTCACAGAAGCAAAACTCCTGCCTCACAAAAGTGTTTCCCAATAAGATAACACCAGCTATGGGATACTCCATCAATTCTTCGGTAACGCTTCGGAGATAAGCCCAGAACGCTTCTCGAGTAGGACAAACAAAGTTCTCATTAACAACACCATTAGCGTTGTAGGTCTTATAAGCGGGATCCACACCGTAGTAGGAATCGATAAACGTGTAAAGAACTGCATAAAGCCTGATTCCAGTCGCATCCGTGATTTTTGCAACTGTGGAAAAAAAGTCACCATACTTTTCATGGATGGGAGCCACATTACTCTCGTACAAAGCAAATCCAGAGTCGTGCTTAGCGACGGCAGCAATCTGTTTCATATAGCCTCCAAATGTTGCAAGAAATGAGTCAGCACTTTCCCCTCCCATGAGGTCGGGGTTCATTATGGGGATAACATTTCGAATAAGTAAATTACGAACTTCTTCCATAGTTAAGCCTCATATTTTTTAATTACATATATTAAATGCATAAATTTGATAAATAGTTTGCGTTAAACAAAATGTTGCGGTGAACAAGAATCCACAAGTATATGGCAGGCAGCTAACGAACGGGTTCTGGTGATAGTTTGGGTAGATAATATGTAGAAAATTTAGTATATTATAGGAGATTTAAAGTTATTTAGAATAAAACTTGAGGATGTTTCAGTAGCTCAACCCGAGTCTGAAAACAGAAGTTGTGAAACGGTTTATGGAAGGATGTCTCTTCCGCTTGGTGAAACCTTGCGTAACCGCCGAGAAAATGCAATAGTTACTTGTCGACCTTAACTGCTAGAGATTGAAATAGATAGGTAGTTTCATCTATGAGGGGAAGCAGAGAAAACAGTTTTATGAAGGAAGCCGCCCTACCCTTCTTCCAATGAATCCATTTTTTGGATATTTAGTTTTTTATGTGTGAATCTTTTGGCGTTTGGTCCGATGTATTCAGCTACTGTGTTACCTTTACCAACTAGCAGATATTTGTAGATGATTAAACCTTCTAATCCGACTGGGCCGCGCGCATGTATTTTATTTGTGCTGATGCCGACCTCTGCCCCCTTACCGTATCTGAAACCATCGCTGAAACGGGTTGATGCATTATGCATTACACTGGACGAATCAACGAAGTTCAAGAATCTACGGGCTGTTCCACTATTCTCTGTGACTATGGCATCTGTATGCTTGGAACCATAATTGTTGATGTGATTTATTGCTTCGTCCACGCCGTCAACTATTCTCATTGATACTATCAGGTCCAGATACTCTACATGCCAATCTTCCACTGGGTCGATTTTGAAGTTTTTCAACAGTTTTATTGTCTCTGTGCATCCTTTGATTTTGACCCCTGCCTGCGTGAGTCTATCAGCAACCTTGGGCAGGAATACTCCTGCAATCGGTTTATCAACAAGTATGGTATCTACGGCATTACATACCGCAGGATACTGAACTTTAGCATCATAACATATGTTTACAGCCATGTCCAAGTCGGCATCTCTGTCAACGTACACATGACATATCCCTTCTGAATGGCCCAAGACTGGGATGCTGGTATTCTCTTGGATGTACTTCACGAATTTGTTACTCCCCCGGGGAACCAGTAAGTCTATGTAGTTTTCCAATTCCAGCATCTGCTTAACGTCTTCTCTTGTCTCAGCCAATTGTATCCAGCCTTCTGGAATGCCCTGACTTGATGATTGGAGTATGTCAAACAGAGCTGCGTTGGAGTTACTTGCTTCGGAGCCACCTTTCAGGATTACTGCGTTGCCCGATTTCAGGCAAAGGGAGGCTATCTGAACTAGAGCATCTGGTCTTGATTCGAATACCGCGCCGATTACACCGATGGGGCAAGAAACTTTGAAAAGTTCTAATCCTTCGTCTAGTTCAATGGCGGATAGCGTTTTTCCAACAGGGTCTTCTAACCTTGCCACGCTTTCTAAGCTTCTTGCGATATCATCGATTTTTGAGTCGTCCAACTTTAGCCTGTCGACCAGCGCTTTTGACAGATTCTCTCTATTTGCGTTCTCCACATCCTTTCGGTTGGCTTCAAGTATCCTGTTCTTGTTCTGTTTAATCGATTCAGCCATTCTAAGTAAAGCCTTATCCTTGTCCTCAGTTGGAGTGTTAGCTAGCTTAATTGCAGCGTTTCTTGCCGCTTGAGCTTTTTCCATTATTTTTTGCGGTTCCATTCCTTTAACCACCAAATCATTTCTGGGTCTGATTCCGACTTCATTTTTCTTTGGCAGAAATATCGTCCCAATCGGTTCGCCGCTCATAACTCTCCTAATGACCGACTTTTCCCCACCATTCGCAATAATCATTGGAATGCCAGACCCCATAGTTATCTTGGCTGCCTGAATCTTAGTCATCATCCCACCCGTTCCTCTCGACGACTCGTTTCCACAGATTCGCTCAAGTTCTGGTGTTATCTCCTCAACTGTTGAGATCAGCTTGGCTTCACTACTTGCCTTAGGATCACACGTATACAGACCATTTATGTCAGATATGATAACCAACAAATCTGCGCCAAGATTGCTTGCCACCAGAGCGGACAGCTTATCGTTGTCACCTACCCTAATCTCATCCACCGCTGTTGTGTCATTCTCATTGATAATCGGTATCACTCCCGAGTTAAGCAATGTGACCAATGTATTTCTAAGGTTTAGAGATCTTTGCCCGTTTGAGAAGTCTTCGTATGTTAACAGTATCTGAGCAATTATCTGATTATATTTGCTGAAATACTTATCATACGTACTCATCAAAATGTTCTGCCCAACTGCCGCAGCAGCCTGCAACAACCGCATATCTTTAGGCCTAGATTTTAGATTGAGTCTACCGATACCAGCACCGATAGCACCAGACGTTACCAGAATAACTTCCTTATTTTGCTTTTTTAACTCCATTATTTCTTCGGTGAACCTTCTGACCTTACGCGGATCAAGCCTATACGTTTCGTCTGTCAAGCTACTCGTCCCAATCTTAATCACGATTTTGCTTACACCAGACAGATTCCTATCTTCACTAATTTTAATCACCCGTCTATACCAAGCGACAGAGCCAGTAATTGATGCTTCTCAGTTGCCCATAGAGTCTGTGATGGAAACACGTTGATAAAGCTTACCCCTAAAAAACACCAGTCAAAAACTGGGAAACCGTGATAAAAAAATTCGTAAAACAGAATGTTTAGCAAGAAGAGTAATAGAATTCTTACCATTTAATTCTGACTATGCAATCAACGAAATACCAAAATGTAATTCAAAAAATATTCTTAGTATCAACTACCATCCATTTTTAACCTGACATCCAGCTTTCGAGTTTTGTTATCCCCACAATTTTATCAAAGCTGATTCCGAGACTATCCAATATTTGGTCGAATGTAGATTTTAGATATTCTTTATATTTATCTGTATCAATCTCATCTTTAACAGCAAGCTCAACCGGCCGCACACCATCCTTACCCCTGACTTTTACGAAGGAG
Organism: Candidatus Jordarchaeum madagascarense; assembly: GCA_019056875.1. Lineage (GTDB taxonomy): Archaea > Asgardarchaeota > Jordiarchaeia > Jordiarchaeales > Jordiarchaeaceae > Jordiarchaeum > Jordiarchaeum madagascariense. Next base: position 8,150 of record DXJA01000024.1, on the reverse strand, counting down.
ATTATATCCCCAGGTTTAAGCTATTTTTTGGAGGCGTACGCGGAGGGGGTGAGAAAGAACGGTGGAGATGAGCAACGATACTGCGAGGAGCTCAAGAAGAGGGGGGCGCCCCAATGGATTTTCCCATGGCTGCTGCGCCAAAAGATTTACGAGCGCAGTATTCCCGAAAGCATTCTCCGCGCAGCCCTAGAGTATTTGGAAAGAGATCCGGATAGAGAGCTAGGTGGCTTTGATGACGCCCTTAGACATGTTTTCTCTCTAGGTTTTCGCAGTATCGTGGAGAGTCTAGGGTTTGAAGAGGAGCTGCGTCGTATCTATCCTTCAGCGGAGGGCAGAGACAAAGAGGCTGAGAAAGGTAGGGGGGAACTAGAATTTTTAGAACCTCTTTTGGGCGAGAGAAATTCAAGTTACTTTCTGGAATTGATTTTCAATTGGTTTTTAAAGAGCTTGGAGGAGGGTAAAGAAAATGTAAATGTGAGGGAGGCTATAGAGGAAATGGGGAGGTACTCTAGGGCTCTCTTGGAGAGAGTGGGGAAAATATTGCTTGTCGAGAAGATTGGTAAATTGAGCGACGAAGAGACGCAGAAAATCCTTGGGGGGGCTATGGAAAACTACGGAACTAACGATAAGAAGGTTGTTTACCGCCGATTGGCAAAGGATGTTTTGACAATGAGTCCAGAAGAACTTCGAAACTGTATCGATAAGACCTACGATAAGAAGAGCAAGACATTCATGGCCCGGGGTGAGATGATTGGAAGCGCCTATTTCAAGATTTGCAAAGTTTTAGGGCTTCTTCCACGAAGCAAGCATGTAAGCAGGGGAAACTTGTTGAAAGCTCTCCTAAAATCGAAGGAGGAGCAGGACGAATCTACGACGCCTGGAACCTACTTGAACGGAGAAAGCTTGCGGAAGATATTTACTGAGGAGTTGCAATTCTACGAAATGCTTGAGAATGAGGCGTTTCGCATCTACAATTCATGGGAGAGCGACGAGAGCAAAAAGGATTGGAGAAAAAACGCTAACCTCAAAAAGTTGTTCAAGGAAACCGTTGAAAAACTTTACAACCAAGAAAAGCCTCCCTTAAGACATCTTAGAAGTTTAATAACTAAGGAAGACTTCTCTTATGCTCTGGAGCAATGGTTTGACTCGTTCTTGAATACTGTCTATGTGCCAACAGAGAACGAGATGAAAAAGTTGCTTCAGCACTTGGAAAATCACCTAAAAAAAGCTATCAAGATGCTAAATAAGCAATGGGCTACACACGTAAGTGATAATGAGCGGCAAGAAATACTAAAGAGAGCGAAGGATAAATATCAAACAAAATATATTGATGGCTCTAACGGGATTTTAACCCACTTATCTAAGGATTTGGGCGTTACATATAGTAAACTTCACAACATTTGGCATCAGGGAATTAGGCTTCAGAGAGGGCTACACCTCAAAATATATGATGTTTTAAACTTTCGTCATCCTGAGAACATACGCGTCAGCAAAGAAGAACTCTATGTAGCCCTACTGAAAGCCGGTAAAAGAATGAAGAGGCAAGAAAAACCTGAAGCGAAGATGAAATATCTGAAGGATATCGTAGAATTAAACGACTTTAAATATATTATAGAAATTGTTGCCACCGGATTTTTACCGAAATTACCGATGACTATAGACGAAAAAGAAACAGAAAAAATGGCGAAAGTAGTAGAAACAGCAATAAAGTATTTTGAAAAGCGTTTAGAACACGTAGTTGAAATACTGCTCAATGAAAGAATCGAAAAACTAAGTGATGATGAGATAATACACATCACTCATATGGCAAAGAATAAGTACAAACACAAAAGAAAGGAAAGCGGAAAAAGAGCGCAAAGAGAGCAGGAAGGCTTTGCGCCTTGGGCCATTCGCCTGCTGGCGAATGAACTCGGCATACGTGAAAGCAAGTTTAAAAATTGCTATTTCCCTGGAAATTGGAACAGTAGAGAACGTATGACCGTGTACACTTATTTGAGGATTTGTGACGCCTTAAAACTTGGTTCAACTGAACGGGAATTCAAGCGTGTAAGCAGAGAAACCCTCGTCAAAGCTTTCTTAGAGGCGGAGAAGAGGCTAACTCGAAAAGAGCAAGAAGCATTCCTAGATATGGATAGGGATCAACAACTGTTACACCATTGGTCCAAACAGCAATCTGGGACCAACTGCATATTCTTCGGAAAAGACCTACAGATTCTTAAGAAAATAGCATTAAGAAAATATGCCAGTAAAACCGAGCTAGCAAGAAGACTTGTAGAAATGGGAATTGGATATACCACCAGAAATACGGTAGCAAGACTTACGAAGTCTAAGACTACTGATGTTGAACTTGTACTGGCGCTTATTGGGGTTACTATTGACCGATTGCCCGAGGAAGTAATTCAACTCATTCAAAACGGAGAACTTGCTGAGGAGTTTAAGAATTCACTAAGAACCCAAGAACTAATAGATGAGAAGGATAGCGAATGGTTAAGTAACTTACCAAAAGATCTGGTTAGAGAAGTCAGTCTTGAAAGTCTAGCAGAAGAATTTCGGAAGGAAATTACAACACCAGATGAAGCAATAAAATTCCTCAAAAGCCTAGTAAACCAAAACATAATAAACAAAAAATTCTCCGCAAACTTACATAGAGAGGAACTGAATAAACTTAAAGACGCCCTGAATAAAATGAAAAAAGAAGGAAACATTAAAGATATATATTTATACATCGCCGAGAAACTAAACGAACATCTACAAAAAGGTGAAAAGGTTACCAAGCGTACTATTTATGCAGAACTGGGGGGGAAAGGTCTAGAATCCGGAGAACACAGGATGAATATGAAGCGTTACCTCTTGATGTGTAAGATACTTAACGTTGAACCCAACCTTGAACTCCACTTCAGGACAACTGAATCCTTCACACACTACACACGCATCAAAACAGCTGAAGTGGACTTCCCGTGGACTGCAATGTACAGAGATCATAGCGGAAAGAAAATCATAATCGTGGAGAACGAGAACAAATTCTTCGTGGTTGTCGATGACAGGTGGCTGCCTGCAGAGAAGTGGAAAACAAGGTACGGCGGAGAATGGTGGGGACTCACAATCATAGACTACGAAACAGAGGAAGGAGTATATACTGTAGCAAAAGAAATTGGAGAGCTTTGGCCACCACATACAAGACCCTGGTATACACAACAAACAAGCAGGGCACTCATCGGATTCAAAACAATCCAACAAATAAAAAATCTGATTCGGACTATATTAGACAAAACCAGTCTAAGCTTAAAGAGCCTAATCAAAATCACAGGGATAAGCACTCTAAAAGGGTTACTTAAGGGAAGCAAGAGAGAAGAGAATTTCATTAACATGTGTCATCTACTAACACTGTTGGGACTTAAAACCATGCTCACTCAAACAGACATGATAAAAGAAATAAGAGAGTATGAGAAGGAAATCGATACAATGTCGGGAAGAGAAATCCCAGAAGAACGAAAACGAAACATATTATACATAAATCTAAAAACACTCGTTGGAGCAAGACTAATAGGACACACCCTAGGAGACGGAAACCTCTTCCGTGAGGCAAATCGGATAAGCTTTGCGTATACCAATACGGAACTAGAGTATTTGGAGGCTTTTGGTGAATGCCTTAATTTCTACGGCTACCCAAGCAACTTACACCGAATCATGGGAAAACATAAAACAGCGTATCGCATTACGGCGGGTGGATTCTTAGGGTACGCTCTGTGGTGTGCAATACCAAAAGCCACAGGACGCAAATCTTTAAACAATCCTAAAGTCCCAAGCTGGATCACAGATGCCCCTCGACTAGCAAAACCCTTCCTACAAGCTATAATCTCAGATGAAGCAAACATCGACCCAAAAGCTAAGATAATTGAAATAATATCAGCTGTCGATGTAACAGAAATATTGAATAAAAAGGGTTTTGAACAAGTAATCCGAAATATCGTAGAAGATCTATTGACAAAACTACAGGAGAAGTGGAACTCTCTTGGAAAATTGAACGAAGAACAAAAACAAGAACAGGAAAATGAAGAACATAGTGCGCGCATGGTAAGCACCAGCCGAGTATTAAAAGAAATGAACGGTAAGGAAACAGTAAGGGCGGCAAAAGAAGTACCATGTAACATCCTGCTGGGCGTTAAGAAAGCATTCCAAACACTCGAAATTAACACCCGCAAGGAGAAAATGGTACGCTTCTTTGTGTCAAAGACCGGCGCCATAACAGCGATATGGCGGATATCTTTGTCTAGTGAAGGAACAAGAAAGGCTTATGAAAACCACTTAATTAAAGGATACAAGAAACAGAGATATGAGCAAACCTACAAAGAAATCTGGGAACGGGTAAGGATTGAAGACAAACTTTCGAAGGAGCAGATGGCTGAGCTCGAAAATATGTATAAAAAAAGGGGGATGAAGTCAGAAAAGAAGATATCCCTCTCAAAGATTAAGAAGTATTGGAATTCAAAGCTCTACGGAGACATCATGGAAATCATAAATAAAATAAAACCAAAAAGCATTAAGAAAAAAGAAATCGAACTTGAAAAGAGAGGAATCAATGCTCAGACTAAACCAGTCAGCATTTATGTTGGAAAAGTAATAAGTGTTGAGTGGGAACTTTATTGGTTTGAACTTCATAGGGAGAGTGAATGAAGCCGAGCAGAGGGTCAAATCATCTTCTTAAATACGAAGAAACGCTAAAAACATCCGAGAAGAAAGAGAGACAGTACTGCGACCAAGAGACAAACTAGATAATACGGAACTTGCTCAACCACAAAAAATAAACTATATCCACGTTTCCAGCTTTGTAATCCCCACAATACTATCAAAACTTACACCCAATGCATCTAAAACCTGCTCAAAAGTCGTTTTAAGATATTCCTTATACTTGTCTGTATCAATATCCTCCTTGTTAGCAAGCTCAATTGGTCGCACACCATCCTTACCTCTAACCTTTACAAAGGAGATTTTATCCCCTGGTTTGAACGCTTTCCCATTTTTACTCAACTGCCTCGCAGCCTTAACGTGCTGGGGGGTCGTCTTTACGTAACTGTTAAGGGGTTTGCTTATTTGAACATGAAACGCAAATTCCTCTAAGCTAAATTCCTTGTTCTTTATTTTGTTGTAGCAAGACTTGGCGACTTCCTGTATTTCTTTCTTAGCTTTGTCAAAGTCTTCCATAGACTCTACCCGGCTTAAGGTTTCCACCATTTGAAGAAAAGCCTTTTGCGCGAATTGTGGAGTATTCCTCTTTTTCCCCGTGAGACCCTTAATATTCACAGATCCGTCCTTAAAAACTCCAAGATAGTTCTTTTTTCTTTCGCTAAGACATACGTAGCGATATCTGGAATCAATCTCCAAGTCTATTCTGATTTCTTGTTTGCTCCAGTTTATTAGTTCGTTTATAGCTTTTTCTGGGGGGTTCTTTATGAAGACACTGTCAGTATCGCCGTAGATTACATTCATTCCAAGGGATTTTGCTTTGGTGATGACTCTTTGAATTGCGTATCTTCCAATGGCTGCGGTGCTTTCAGCAACTGGTAAGCAATAGAAGGGGAATGGCTCATTACCGAAGACGCCATAGCTGGCGTTAAGATACACTTTTAGTGCCCTTTCAACTATAGAGTTCCATGTTCTCTCCTCAACTTTTAGAGAGTGGTCTTTGGATTTTGGTTTGAACCATTTTACGCGGGTGTCTCTTAGGAAGCCGATTATTAGGGAGGTTATTCCTTTCCGCTTTTTGCATACCCAGTGTTTTGTTTCTGGTACTATGTTTGTTCTGCATTCAGGGTGTGGGCATCTTACGGTTTCGTAGCTTAGGTTGTATTCTTTTATGATGCTGGGGTATAGGGAGGCGAAGTCCAGTACGGCTACGTTGAAGTGGACTCCGGCTTCTGGTTCAACTACGATTGCTCCTCTAAACTTCTTATCCTTTATGATTGCTTTTGTTTCGCTCATGCCTTTTATTTGGTTTATGTCTGCGGGAATGGGGATGAGGTAGTTTCTTCTGCGGTGTTCGTAGTAGAAGAGGTTCTTTATCCAGGATGAGACGCCTTGTCTTGTCAGGTCTTCCATTGAGAGGCGGGAGACGCGCATGAGTAGGATTATTAGTTTCATTACCAGGTTGTCATCGAATTGGGTTAGATTCAGTGTAACATAGGAGTCCCACCAGCAGTAATAGGATAGGTTTAGTAGGGATAATTCGTGAATCGATTTGTCTAGTTTGGCTTTTCCAACGTTTAAAATTGCTTTGGAGATGGCGTCCAGTGTTTCTTCTTTGTAGCGGTCTGAAAAGGCGTAGACTTGGATGGAGCGATTGTGGAAAAATCGGTATAAATCGATGTGAATTGAGGTGGTCATGTAGGCGAATTCGTTGGTTAAAATTATGGGTATTTCTTCTTTTTTTATGGCGAGTCTTATGGCTCGGTTGTAGAGGTATCTTAGGTCGAAGTTGTCTCCGTTGAAGGTGAGGATGATGGGGTAGTTGCTCATGGCCTTGAATACTTTTGTTAACATTTGGGCCTCGTTATCGAAGTATTCTATTCTAACGTCTTCGGGAAAGCCTTTAGGCCAATCACCAGCTTCAACATCCTGCCGTCTCAGAACAAAAACTGTGCTTTCATTTTCGTTTGAAATGAGTGATACGGCTATTACTTGGTTTTCCGCTGTTGTTGAATCGGGTATTCTGTCTCTGATGGGGGAGTATACTTCTATGTCAACGGCAGCTCTTTTAATGTCGGGTACTGGAGTTAGGAATAAGGGTAGGAATTCGTTTAGCACATCTTTGAATTCTGGTTCTTTTCCTAGAATTGTTTCCATTTCTTTTTTAATTAGGCTAGGGATTTGAGAAGGAGTTTGGATGAGGTTCCCTTTTTCTATTCTGTAGAAGAGTCCCGGAATTAGATCTTTATCGAAGATGAAGTTATTATGGTATCTAATTCTTGCTTCCCAAGCCTTGGGTAGAATTTCTCTTATGGAATTACTTTTACCGCCTACTGAGAGAGGGTCGTTTGCTACAATTTTTGTCATTTTTACGGGTTTGTCTGATAGGAGGTCGTATTTCTCAATTTTTTCAAAGCCTAGAAAACCTTCGTGGGTTACCAGTTTTTTATTTGATTTCAATTTTTCCTCGTCAATATCGGTGTAACAATAGGGATGGTGATTTGTATTATCATACCAGCAAAATATTCTCTTGTTTTTAGGATCGTATAAACGTGCGAAGGCTAGATTATTTTTCCCATCGTACTCTACTGATAAGACTAATCCGGGGTCGTAATTTTCGGGGCAGAAGTAAGGTAGTCCTTCAAACTCTATTTCTATTTCTTCTTCGCCGTTTTCCTCTTCTTCATCATCCTCTTCAGAACCTTCCTCTATCTCCTCTGTTTTCCCTGAAGTCATTTCTCCCTTCGGGGCAGGTTCATGTTGCATATATTTTAGTAGACCTACCCTTTCCTTCATTTATTTCTCCCAGCTTCTCTTATTTAAGAGTGTATATTTATAAGGAAATTGTTTTAGTTTGGAAGACGCTGTTAAAATAACACTATAAAGCTAAATTATTGAAGGTGAAAAGCATAAATAAGTGTAACCGAATGATAAAAAATTTATTCAACCAAAAAGATTGAATACTATAAACAATGGTGATTAGTATCTCACTATGTGAAAGGTGAAGGGTATGAGGTCAATAGAGTCGGTCAGTAAAAGGGTAATCGTTGCGAAACTAGAAAGGGGAGAGGATATATTAGAGTCTCTAGCCGCTTTAGCTAAAAAATATGAATTGGTTTCTGGTTTTTTTAACGCTATTGGAGCCTTATCCGAGGCTAATATTGGCTTCTTCGAAAAAGGCGAGTACAAATCCATAAAATTAGAGTCAGATTTGGAAATTGTTTCCTGCATAGGAAACTTTTCTTACCGAGGCGGAGAAGTAGTGGTTCACGCCCATATAGTTGTGGGTAATAAGGAAGGAAAAGCTTTTGGCGGTCATGTGTTGAACGGTTGCATCGTTTCGGTCACTTGTGAAATATTTTTAATAGAAATCGGTCAAAGAATTAGACGTACTGAAGATAAAGCCACAGGACTCTTTCTCCTGGACCTTTAATTAAGATTTATATATAAAAGAAATGATGAAATAG
>DXJA01000228.1 GCA_019056875.1 Candidatus Jordarchaeum madagascarense | reverse complement strand
TGTGTCTTAGAAAAATTAGTCTTTTTCTAGTTTCCTTTAATCTTCTTGAAAAATCGTGTAGCAATTCGTAACCGTAAGTCAAATTTCTAACATTTTCATTAAAGGCTTTGTTGAGTTCCACCCTCTTATCTAGGATACTTTTAACTATATTGGAATTACAGTTGGGGCATAGTTTCCATTTTTTGGTTCCCGTTCTAACATAAGTTGAACCACAATCCTGGCATCTTTGGATGGTTCTTGAATTTTTATCTTTTTCCTGCTGAATTTCCTTAGAGCCACAAGATCCACAGAAGGAATATTCTTCATTTTTCTCGTTAGCACATCTAAGACAAAAAGATGATCTACACTCTTCACAATAGTAGGCTACTTCTGCCTCGTGACAGAAAATGCACTTGAATTTTTCTAGGGAGATCAAGATTTTCCCACCGCCTTTAAAAAAACCTCTCGAAGCTCATATATGTTAGTGACTACTATCCATGTAGAATTAGAGAATATACCTAGAACTTATTCCAGTATATCTGTAACACCCCCCAAATGTTACTAATATTAAATCTTGAATTTTAAAGGATTAAAGATAAAGAAGACCAAAGTGTTGAACAACGAAATAAAAAGATTATTTATTATAGTTACTTTACTCAAGTTGAGTTGCAAACAGAGGCGGGCAGCTCCAAGTCCCAAAAAAATTAAAAACCTTTAAAATCAGAGGATACTAGAAAGTTGAAATAGTATGCAGAAACTTTTAATTCCCCCAAAACACTAGTAACCAGTTAGGAGGCAATGGGTATTGTCAGATAGTATGGAATATGACAAAAGCAGCACCATGTACTCTCCGGAAGGGCGTATCATCCAAGTAGAATACTCTAGTGAGGCAGTTAAAAAAGGAGCGCCAGCCATTGGGATAAAAACGGCTAGTGGTGTGGTATTAGCGGGAGTAGTGAAGGCTCATAGCAAGCTACTTGAATCCCATGAGAAAGTTTTCAAAATAGATGAGCATATAGGGGCAACGAGTGCAGGTTATATGTCGGACTCGAGGCTTCTTATTGACAGAGCAAGAATCATGGCTCAATCCTATAGAGTAACCTATAATGTGGAAATTGATGTTAATGTGCTTGCACAAAGACTGGGACGTCTCATGCAACGATTTACACAGGTTGGAGGGTCCCGTCCATTTGGATGCGCAATAATTTTTGGAGGAATAAACCAAGAAATTGGACCGGAGATAGTTCTAATAGATACTTCAGGGGCAATGACTAAAAGCAAAGCCACTGCAGTTGGAGCTAATGAGTCAAAAGCTATGGAGATTCTGGAAGCAGGTTACAAAGAGGACATGTCCATAGAAGAAACGACCGCACTTGCGGTAAATACCTTAAGGGAAGTTTCTGAAGAACTTAATCCTGAAGACATTGATGTAGGAATCATTGATGTTGAAACAAAAACCTTTAGATTAGCATCTTTAGAGGAAGTAAAAAGGGTCTGGAAAAAAAAGCAAAAAAATAAGTAATTTTCAATCGATATTTAGTTTTCTATTGGTTCATTATGGAGCCAAAACACATTGTTTTTGGCTCAGAGATTTGAGCATAACTCTTTATAAGTTCTTTCCATTATTTCTCTTGCTTCCATTGCCTGTTCATTAGTTATTTTTTGAGACTTGGCTGTCACCTTTTCGTAAAGAAGCTTGATGAATTCTAGATTGTCGGGATGATCATTGATAATTCCCTCTCGGTAAGCCCATTTCACAAGAGACATAAATGTGTCACCCAGATCGGGAAGATTACCCGTTTTTGAGATATACACGTGGAAAAGTAATTTTTCAATCACACCATACATGGTTGCTAAATACGAGTCCAGTTCAAACGCTATCCATTTTTTATCTGCCTGTACTTTCTCATCCAAAGCGTTTTCAATGTAATCTATTCCCTGTGAGCTTTCTTCTATAGATCCCTTTAGAGAAACTGGTTTCAGCTTTAGAATCTTAGCGTGTTCGATATAGCCTTCAGCCTTCTCAATGAGATTATTTTTAATTTCCTCAGAAGCATGTTCGGATTTAGCAAATGTCAAACAATATTCGGCTATCTCAATCCACATTCGTGCCGCGCTCTTAAAATCACCCCTTTTTTCTAATTCATTTACTGTTTTAATATCTTCCTCCAGCTTCTCATAGAATGCACTCAACATAGACATCACAAATATTTTTCGTTTTTCAATATGGTTTAGGGATTCTTTTTTATAGAGATTTTAGTTTCTTGTTTGGCTATAACTTCTGAATGTGAAGGAATATCTTGATCAATTATCACTCCAGGAAATATTCTTGCTCCCGCACCAATCTTCTTTCCAGGAAATATTGATACATTAATACTGATTTCTACGTCGTCCCCTATAATTGTACCAAACCTTTCTACAGGTACAAGGACTTTTTCGTTACCAATATTCATCTCTATCGGCGGTCCTCCCCTCATTCTAACGTTCCAAGTCTGAGAACCCGCTCCCATTCTAACACTTCTACCTATTATGCTCTCGCCTATGTAACTTAACCTTCCAATCGAGGCATTATCAAATATTATACTATTTTTTATTTCTACGCCGAATCCAACGGAGACATGTTCTCCTATCGAGGTGTGATCTCTTATTAAAGCTCCATCACCAATAAAGCTGTCACGACCAACGAAACAGGGGCCTCGTATAGCAGCTCGGGGCCTTATTATCACATCATCACAGATCCAGACAGGCGCCTCGATTCTCGCGGTGCTATCAATTTCCGCGCTCTCCGCAATAAAAGATCCTTTACCCTTAAGCTTTTGGTTTAGAACGAATCGGTTAGCCTCCAGAATATCCCAGGGATAGGTTATCTCTGTCCAATCCTTTTCCCAAACCATACCATAAACCGTTTTACCCTCCCGAATCATTGATCGAATAGTTTCATCGAGCTTTTTTGTTTCATTTAATTTCTTTAGGAACTCTTTTTTGAACACATAAACTCCTGCAGCTGCGTAATTGCTAGGGGCCTCATCCAATTTTGGTTTTTCAACAATTCCTTTTATTCTGGCATTCTCATCGATTTCCACCGCTCCATAAAAAGTAGGATCATCAACTAGTGTTATCACGATAGTGGCGTCTGAATCTAAACCATTGTGATACTCTATGGCTCTTTTAATTATTTCATCAGAAGCAACAAAATCGGCGTGAACAATTAGGAATTCTTCTTCATTTTTTAATAAAGGCGAAGCGGTGAGGATTGCGTCTTCAACTCCCATTGGTTTATTTTGTTCAATATAAGAAATACTTGCCCCGAAATCTCTTCCTGAAGAGAAGTATTCAGAGATTTGCTCCCTTTTTTCTCCCACCACCATGATGATATCCCTCAGGTTGGTATTAATCAGGTATTGTATCACGTATTCAAGTATCGGTTTTCCAGCCAGCGGAATCATGGGTTTGGCTTGGGTTTCTGTCAAGGGGAGAAGTCTTCTAC
>DXJA01000023.1 GCA_019056875.1 Candidatus Jordarchaeum madagascarense | reverse complement strand
TTATGTGAAACATACTGATTCTGGCACTTCATAATGGTTTCTTTTCACTTTGGCAGTTTTTTATTTTCTACCCGCCTTAGAATGCTATAGGAGAGATTAATATCTCTTTTAAAAATCTCTTAAACGGTTCCACAATATTTTTTGGAAATGAAATAATAAAATACAGTTTATCCTCCCAAAATTTTTTCATCCTAATTTTGTTATCTACTGTTAATTCTTGTTAGAGCCTTGTATTTATATATCCGCTGTGAGTTGTAAGAACATAAAATTCAGATTTAAATAATTTTAACATATTGGAGGATCAATTTTGGAAAAAGTTTACGAGAAATTAAGGAAGAAGTTTGACCAGTGGCCCATAGGTTTTCCTGAAAGTGAGGAAGCCATCGAAATTCTTAAAACCCTGTTTACCCCCGAAGAGGCTGAGCTTGCCCTCAGTCTTCCCATGCTCAGCAGGACTCTTGATGAGATAGCGGGCGAGTTGGGGGAAGAACCGGAAACTCTTAGGGAGAAACTCGATAGAATGGCGGATAAGGGAACCGTTTTCACGGTTGAGCGTGAGGGAAAGAGGCTGTACCATTTACTACCTTCCATTGTAGGCTTCTCTGAAACTCCCTTCTGGCCTGGAAAGAAAGATGAGAGAACTCGGAAACTGGCACCCCTCTGGAGAGAGTATTTTACCAAGAGGTTTGCCCATGAGATTGGTGACCGGGAGCAATCTATTCTAAGAGTTATCCCGATAAACACTTCGATATCGAGTAGTTCACAGGTAACTCCCTTCGAAGACCTTCCAGAACTACTCAAGGCAAACAGGTTCTTTGCCGTGGCAAATTGCCCCTGTAGACAAATGGCCCGTTACCTAGGGGAAGGATGTGATCACTCTCTCGAGGTATGCCTCCACTTTGACAGCATGGGAGAATACATGGTTGAACACGGAATGGGTAGAGAAATAAAAAGAGAAGAAGCTCTAGAAATACTAAGAAAGTGTAACGAGGAAGGATTAGTTCACATGACCGAAAATCACCAAGGAAAAATCGCAACAATATGCAACTGCTGCTCCGACTGCTGCATCTTCTTTAGAGCACTCAAAAAGGCAGAACTACCAAGAGCACTTGCAAAGTCAAACTATGTGAGTACCATAGACATCGACCTGTGCACAGCCTGCGGAACATGCGCCGAGCGCTGCCCCATGGAAGCAATAAGTGTCGGCGAGGTCGCAGTAATAGACGAAGAAAAATGCGTCGGGTGCGGGGTCTGCTATCCTGCATGCCCAAACGAAGCCATAATACTTGTAAGAAAGCCAGAGGAAATGATTGCTGAAATCCCGGATAGTAAAACATTCATTATGAATCTAATTAAGGAGAAGGAACAAAAAACTAATTAAAATTCTCACCCTTTCTTTCTCATTTTTTACTCTTTTAGTTAAGATTACATATTTAGGAATCTGGTTTTGGTTTTGCTGCTTTTTTGCATATTTTTATCTCTCAATTTTCGGTGATGGTTTTAGCTCCAGTGTAGCTCTACGCAAAATTAGTTCGTGCAATTAGCATATTTGTCCTCAACTGGAGCATAATCTCTAATTACAAAGATATAGGGGAAGAGAATAAAATAAGTTGGTTACTTGAGGATGTATGTTAAGAAGAAAATTCTTCTTAGATAACATAAAGTGGTGGAGGTTCAATTTTGAAATGGATTGGAAGTTCACTGCGTGACCTGCCAAGATTGAGGAGTTGTAAACGCAGGCGGGTATCCAGTTGGGATAAGACTGGTGGGAATTCGGATTTCTTGTTAATTAAAAGTCGGGAGACTGTAACTATAGCGGATATTAAGGCTTCGGGCTGCATAACTCACATATGGGTTACCATGGATTGCTCGGCTGAGTATTATTTGAGGAAGATTCTTATTCGCATGTTCTGGGACCGCGAAGAAAACCCTTCGGTAGAGGTGCCAATAGGGGACTTCTTCGGCATAGGGCACGCTATTCGCAAAAACTTCATATCGCTCCCTCTATCCATGTCACCCGAGAATGGTAGAGGATTTAACTGCTATTTTCCCATGCCCTTCTCGGAGAGAGCCGTTATCGAGATAGTGAACGAGTCGGAGCAAGCAATAATATTCTACTATTACATAGACTATGAGGACTACGACGAACTAGAAGAAGATCTGGGAAGATTTCACGCCACTTGGAACAGGGAGAACCCTTGTGAGGGCGTATCTGAGGATGGAATGGATAACTGGGAGTTTCTCTTTGGCGGAACTAATCTGGATGGTAAGGACAATTATGTTATACTGGAGGCCGAGGGAAGGGGGCACTACGTCGGCTGCAACCTAAACATTCACAATCTAAGACTAAAAAGAGAGGTATGGAACTGGTATGGTGAAGGAGACGACATGATATTCATAGATGGAGACCAACTACCAACCATTAACGGAACCGGCACCGAGGACTACTTTAACACCGCATTCTGCCCCGCCCAAGAATACTGCGCTCCCTACCATGGAATAACAGTTCCTGGAGGTAAAAACTGGTCGGGAAAAATAAGCATGTATCGGTTCCACATAGAAGACCCTATCTACTTCGACAAATCCATCCGAGTGACAATTGAGCACGGACACGCCAATAGGCGTTCCGATGATTACTCAAGCACCGCTTACTGGTATCAGACTGAACCACACAAAAAGTTCAAGCCCATACTATCCATGGAAGATAGACTTCCAAGAGAAGAGCCGAAGGAATTTGACTAACTCCCTATAGCAACGTTTCCGAGTTTTCCCCGCTCCTAAATCTCTTTTTTCGACCTATGTTTATATATAGGAAGAGAGAATC
>DXJA01000227.1 GCA_019056875.1 Candidatus Jordarchaeum madagascarense | reverse complement strand
TACTTCATAAATAAAATAATATCAAACTCATAAGGTAAAACCATTTAAATAATTTTAAAACTGGACCCAGAAATATTAAAAGATTTGGTCAAAATTCACATTTTTAGGTTTCTCTGTGACCCAAATACCCTATTTTCCTACAAATTTGTAAGGAAAATCCTTAATTTTAGCATATTTCTTACGCTAAAAACCTCTAAAATCACCATTTTTACTTAATCATACCACAGGTTCCATATTTCCGCCCCCGCGGGGCGCTTTCCTCGAATTTTCTTGAAATCTTGTTTCTCTGCAACGAAATCAAATGCTTATACAGAAAAGTATATATATGACAAATTAGTTCTAAATAATCTGTGGGTGTCGTGGGTATCGGTTTTTTATCCTCTTTTCATCCTAATCCCCCCTCCCCCTCGCATGGCATTTCCACGATGCCCACACTAATACTCAACACAAACCCGAATAAGACAAAATACTCTTTCTGAAAAATGATACCACTTTCACAAGCTAATTCTATAAGTAACACCTTCGGCCTGAGGGAGGGTGCACCCTAAATTGGTGGCATATGTAACTGTAAATATTCCAATTGCATTAGTATTCCTTGGCGTCGAAACTATGGAATAGAACAGCTCATAAAGGGAGAGAGAACCGCTGTAATGACTCACCCCGAAAACTGTAAGAGCTGCTCCCAGCGTGTTTCCCATTGCCAGTTTGGTGCCATAACGCCAAAATCCGCGCTGAGAAGCCCTACATTGACTTAACCTGGAGCTTCGGCTACGGACTCTGCGTTACCGGCTGTAAACACAATACCATTGAACCCGTTTGACCGGCGCGACTTTGAGGTACTCAAGCATTCTTGGTAGTTCCTAAAATCCTTCTTTCTTCATTTCCGTAACCCTTATTTATTGAATATCCTTTGTTTTTTTATAGTAAGACGGATTCACGGATCCAAAATATTCTATTCGTTTGAATTATCGAATCGGGAGTGATTTTGATATGTGTGATTTTTGCGCCAAGCACGGCACCGGGAAGTACTGGTATAAGTGGGCTAGCCGCTACGCACGCCAAATGTACCATCGTAGAAGAGTTGACCGCAAAGCTGAAGGAGCGGGAGCAAACCTAGAAGCACAACTTGGAGTCCTTGCTATGCAAACGCTGCAAGCAAAAAATCTGCAACCGGAAAAATTTCCAGAGTTAGTTGAAAATTTTAATAAATTGGCTAGAGACATTCACACCGGACAGGTGATTACCCTGGAGGATGCAAAAACTATGATTGATTTGGCCAGTCCCATTGCTTTCATAGCCTGTGACTGTCGCCGGCAGCTCCACGGCTACATTGAGCGTGACCGTTCAAAAATGACTTGCCTGGGATTAGGAGTGGGAATGTTCCGATGGGAACGGATTCCATCAAGATACGCTGCGGGAGCTGAATTTGTTAGCGATAAGGAAGCCAAAGAATGGTTGGAGACTTGGAATAAGAAAGGCATGGTTCACACCCTCATGACCTTCGGCCTGAGGGAGGGTGCCCCCTACATTGGCGGATTATGCAACTGCACCTATGGTGATTGTCTAAGTATACGTTGGCGATTAGACTATGGAATGAAACAACTATTAAAAGGAGAGAGGGTTGCGGTCCTAACAAATCCCGAGAAGTGCACTGGATGTTTCCAGTGTGTCACTCGTTGCCAGTTTGGTGCCATTACAGCTGACATAAGGAATGAAAAGCCCCACATTGATTTAACCAAGTGTTTCGGCTGTGGACTATGCGAGACCGGATGTAAACAAGGCGCGATTGAGCTTGTTGACCGCCGCAACTTTGAGGTGCTCAAAAATTCTTGGTGACGTGTATGAGTTCAAAAGTATTAATAACAATTGATTATCAGAAGTGTACCACACCCTTTGCCTGCAAGAAGTGTATAGAAATCTGCCCGGGCGAAGTATTCCTGGTTACACCTAATCCCATGATGATCCGTAAATATCAACCCGTAGATGAAAACGAACCCGGGTCCTACCTGCTGCTTGCACCCATGGTTCCGAAGTGTGTGGGTTGTATGAAGTGCTTAGAAGTATGTCCTAACGATGCTCTGAAGGTACAAATAGAACACCAAGAACAAGAAATCACAACATAAACCGAAGATGAGGATGAATAACATGGCTGAAAAATATGATTTCTATATCTCCGATGAATTGTTTGAAACAATAGAAAAAGAATTCGATGGAGAAGCCATTGCAAAAAAGTATGCCCGGAGCAAATCCATCACCGACTTTGAGGAATACGGGAAACAACTCATGAAACGAACCATGGAACTAAGCAACCAAGAAAAATACCGCGACAGAACATACGAGGTTCTACTAGAGGCCGCCAAGAAAACCGGTGAACTACTCTTTCCTCACGTAGCTCAAAGGCACATCGAAATAGCGTACCTTTCAGTTCACCTGATGGGCGTCCTTCAAGTGGAGGCTAACAACGCTCAGGAGCTAAGCTTCAAGGTACTCGAAGAAGATTGCAAAATCTATCAATCCCTAAAAAACCTAATTAGCGGAGAAGAACTAAAGTCCCTACCCTGCCAAGCTGCATGCCTATCCTGTCTGAAAACCGTATTCGACGAAATGGGATTCGATGTCGAATTAACCATGTCCGAAAAAATGCCCGAGAACGGAGACTGCTTCTTCCAAGCAGTGAGAACATAAAAAAACCAAACTTTTTTCTCACAATTACTCCTAGCAATATTTTTGTTTAACAAACTAGTGTTTTCCAGACCTTTACCCAGAAAATATCAGCAGAATTCAAATATCCCAAAAATGATAAACTAAAACAGAATTCAATATAGAAAAAAGGTAGAAACCCCCCCTCCAACTACATATGGACGAAAACCATAAAACTAACCTTCACACCATAAACTTGAAGCGAAAAATTTTAATCCCCTAACTTATTTCCGAACAGTAGCCAAAAATAAAAAGCTGGTGAAAAGAAACGCAGTCCACCCCAAAAGAGAAAAACAAAGAAAACACAAATCAAACAAATCCACCAGAACTCAAAATAGACACCAGTGGAATAGGCTCGGACATGCTCTACCCCTGCTGCATCGGAGGAAACTGTGCACTATACTTCTACTACGAAGATTTATGGAGAGAAAAACAAAAACAAGAAAACAAAACTAGGGAAGAAAAATGAAAACAACCCCCATAGAAAAAAACAACCAAAAACCGAAAACTCAAACTCAATCACTAACAGAAACAGAAAAAGAAGAAAAAATGGAAGACCCTGAAAACCTCTACTCATTCCGAGCGGGCGCAAGCTGCGGGCTCTACTCCATGGGAGAAGAATTCTGGGAAAACCTAGGAGAAAAAATAAACCCCAAACCAGAAAAAGAAAAAGAAGAAGGCAAATAAACCAATTAAAAAGCCTCAAAAAGGTCGAATTAAGACCCTTGGAACCAACTACTTTTTATTAAACCATTAAAAATAGTTTTTAATATTTTAATTGATTATAATGGTCGGGGAAAAGACGTGAAGCAAAAAGTCCCTGAATCAGCGTGTTACGTTGCCCTGGGGGACAGCATGTTAATAGATTACTATGCTGGGGGGACGGGGTGGGGTACTGCGTCGCTGCTCTACAAGAATTTGGACGATGCTTATCCCGACTGGAAAGGAAAAGATTTGGCCACACTATACCCCGATATTAGTTTTTACAATCTCACTTCTGATGGAGCCACAACCAACACCGTGCTCAACTGGCAACTTCCCAAAGTTCCCACCGGAGAAAAGCAACCCACCATAATCATATTAACAGTCGGGGGAAACGATCTCCTACACCACTACGGGGCACCAGAAAAAAAGGGCATAAATCTAAGCTACGAAATGCACGAAAATCTTCGAAAAATCGTATCCTACTTGCAAGCCCCATCAAAGTTTCCTAAACCCGCTAGAATATACATAGGAAACATTTACGACCCCTCAGACGGAATCAGCGGCGGCTTGGAAAAAGAGGGCTACTCACCCTGGCCGGACGGATTAAAGGTACTCGACCACTGGAACAAAAGAATCCAAGAGGTAGCCCAAGAGAAAGGCTTAACCCTAGTAGACATCCATAAACACTTTCTGGGCCACGGAGTAAACTACGACGATCCTACCGGTAAATACTATAATCCAGAGGATAGCACGACATGGTTGCGGCTTGCGATTGAACCGAATTCACGTGGTGCACACGAGATAAGAAAACTATTTTGGGAAAAAATCTACGAAAATTATCTGAAATAAATGATTCTATCCGTTTTTAGCTATACATTTTTAATAGACTTTTCTAGTGTTAAGGTCTGTGTTTTTTCATTTTTTATCTTTTAATGTCATGACTTCATAAATTTTAGAAAATTTTTTCAGGAAGTGAGTAACATACTGCTAAAAACTGATTCGACATGAATTATTAAGAGTCTGAGGAAAGGATTAAAAGGAAAAACATTTCCTTTTTTTGTAGACGGTGGTTTAATGAGAAGGAGTCTCCAGTACCGGAGAAAAATTGATTATGTTGCGTCTAAGCTGGGGGATTTGCCTCCGAATTTGGATGATACATATCAGTTTGAAGCGTTGTTGTACCGTTTACATACAAGCATAGACTCAATAATGAGTATCGTGGCTATGTTAATTAAAGACCTTGGATTTGAGGTGGGGGACGACTACTTTAACATAGAGAAATTAGAGTCAGAAGGGGTCATCAAAGGGGATATTGCGGACTTTTTGAGAAAACTAAACGGTTTAAGAAATGCTATAGTTCACAAGTACAACAAATTTGACGAAGATATTGTGCGAGAGGAACTAGATGATGTAGTAAAACGAGTATTCGACTTCTTGGAGATTGTTGAAAATGTCCTACAAAAAATCCCTACAGGAGATTAAAACAGATCTGAACGCTCTAAATGGGTTTTGGGTTGTGGTTTACGGGAGCTGGGCGAGAGAAGAAGTTACACCCCGATCCGATATTGACGTAGCGGTAATCACAAGAACCGAGGATGCAGAGACTAACCTGAATATCATGAGAAAACTACTTGGGAAACCCCCATTTGGCTACGATGTTAGTATATTCGAAACCTTCCCCCTCCACGTAAAGGCGGGAGTGATGTCAAAATATGTTGTGGTCTTCGGGGATCCCCTAGAAATCTCGGAGTACTTTTACTACTATCGCAGGCTCTGGAAGGATGTGGAGCAACGGTACAGGGAGAACCAGTTCACCAGCTACAAAGAAATACTCCAAGGAATAGAAAGAAGAAAAAGGTTGAAAGCCAAATTAGAAAAGTAGACAATTCAGGAAAATCCACCATAGTACCAATAAATTCGTTTTTTACTTATACTTTTTACAGCTTCGAAATTAGTTCCATTCAAAATCTTTAACTTCATACACTGGATTACTTCGATCATAAAAACTGCCTGTTTTAAACATTTAATACCTCATTTCTTAATTACTGTCCCTTCAAACTA
>DXJA01000226.1 GCA_019056875.1 Candidatus Jordarchaeum madagascarense | reverse complement strand
TTTTTGTAGTTTCTAGTGGAAACAGTGGAAACACTGGAAATGATACATACAAAGGTGTTTATATTTTTAAAAGTAATTCAACCATACAGGTAGCAGAGATGAGTTCATCATCCGAAAAATCAATAAACCAGAACATTCTTTTAACCGAATCCGAACAATCAACCGTAAAACCACACGAGATCATATTACAAAACATAAAAGAAAACGGTTTATACCGCGTAAAATACTCTTTCGATGGAAAAATATGTGAACCTAAAACCGTGGGAAAAATCATCAACATCTACGAGAAAGATTTTAAACTCGCCAGAGAGGGGATTCAGGGCGAACCACTATTTGGCGGTCTCAGCTTCTCACTCCTTGTATACGACCGAGAAACAATGCAAAAAATTTACCTCTTTCTAATTTCCCAAAAAGCAAGAGTAAAAGTAGAACGCTTAAATTATGACCAAGCGTACTTTGAACAAATCCAAGAAAAAATACTACCCCTCATCAGCAACTAGAACTAGACTTACCCCTCCAAACTATTGAGACTTCATCTTTTTTAAACAAGTTTCTCCTGCACTATTTTTTAATAAAGAAATAAATATAAGCGTGATTAGTCAAGAAATTACACCACACTCCTTTTACCGGAGGGTACAGTTTGAAGACCAGAGTAATAATCATGGGTGCTGCGGGAAGGGATTTCCACAATTTCAACGTTTACTTCAGACGAAATGATCAATACGAGGTTGTAGCCTTTACCGCTGCACAAATACCAAAAATTGAAAACAGAGTATACCCTCCAGAACTGGCGGGTCCCTTATATCCGGGGGGCATCAAAATTTATCCTGAGGAAGACCTACCCACTCTAATCAAAAAGCACAACATAGACCAAGTGATCCTAGCCTACACCGATCTCTCCCACGTTACAGTGATGAACAAAGCCTCACTCGTTCTAGCATGCGGAGCAGATTTCCGTCTCATGGGTCCTAAAACTACCATGCTAGAATCACAAAAACCATTAATATCCATATGCGCCGTAAGAACTGGTGCCGGAAAAAGTCCAACCACCCGAAAGGTTTCCGACATCCTACGCGGAAAAGGTCTAAAAATAGTGGTCATTAGACACCCCATGCCGTACGGCGACTTGAAAAATCAAATATGCGAAAGATTCGCAACCTACGAAGACCTAGAGCGTTACCACACCACAATAGAAGAAAGAGAAGAGTACGAACCCCACATCGACCGAGGAAACATAGTCTACGCCGGGGTGGACTATGAAAAAATACTGCGAGAAGCCGAAAAAGAAGCTGACATAATACTATGGGATGGAGGCAACAACGATTTTCCCTTCTACAAACCCGACCTACAAATAGTAATAATCGACAGCCCTTGCTGCTTGTGGGAGATCGGGTAGTTGCCTCTACGAACTCTGCGTTCAGATTCTTTTTTATAACCTCCTGTAGCACCTCTTTTCCGACTGGAACAACGGTGTCTACCGGGGGTGAGGGATACTTCATACTTATGAAGGATCTGTAAAGTGCATTTATCTGTTCATCACTAAGTTTCTTTACATATGAGGTGGGGCTCATTTTGGCTCTTAGTCCCTTGTTAGCATTCTCGACAATATCCTTGGCACGCTTGCTCCCTATTCTGCAGAAGGATTTGGTAAGAAAATCAATTATTTTAGTGGTCTTTGTATTTCTAATCGAATCTTGAAAATCACCGATACTGGTGGACTCTGGATGGGGCTCCGTGTAAATGGGTTCGGCAGGGAATTCAGAAACACGTCTTGGATAGATCGCCACCTCTCCATTAGGGTCAACAAAAATAATTGTAACGTGACTATTTAACAGTCCGGTCTGGCGAATATACTCATCGGCGTAGCTTCTAACATATTTAACATTAAGATATGAGAGTTGTACATAGGTTCCGTGTTTAAAGGGAACAAGAACTCCTGTAGGGGGAATGGTGTACTTTTTATCATTATCACCGGTTGTGTAGAAAACTGAGAGCTCGCCCTTCTTTTCCTTTATGTGTTTACTAACCACAGTGATGGGTTTGCCGGTTGTGTTTTGAGCATCGCTGAAAGCGCTGGGAGCTCCAAAACCCTGACTTCCTCTTGTTTGCTTCAACTTTTCAGATTTACTCGAGGCCAGGTATATTCCATACTTTTCAAGGTCAACGGGGTGCATCCCAACTCCGTTGTCAAAAGCCTCAAAGGAGTACATTTCAATATCAGTACCCTGAATATCATCAGGTAAAATCTCAGGCTTTTCCACCTTCTGAATAATAATTAGGACGATAGGCTCATCATTAATAATGGGTTTTAGAGGCTCCAGTATATCTTTTAATCTAGCACTGATATCGACAGCCTTAAGCTTTGCCCCATTTCCATTCAAGGGTTTAAAGGGATACTCGATTTTAGGCACTTCTGGGCTAAGATTCTTGAAGGCTTTGTACTTCCAATGAGCCGTTTCAATTGCGTCAAGGGCATTGTCCACGAATTCCGCCACGTACTGGGTGTGTTTGTGCCTCTCTATTGAGAATCCTACCAGCTGGGTTCTTTTTCTCATAAACTGGGCGATGCTTCCTTCCTTGATCACGCCTTTAGAGCTACTATCTGTCATACGGTTATCACCTTTTTTTATGTCCTGCTCCGAATTCGGTCGGTGAAGACAAATATAGAATACATAATAAACGTAACAGTTTGGTATAAAAAGTATTTGGATTATGCGAATTCTACAATTTTTCTATATAGAAATTGTCTACACTCAATGGTAGGCACTGTAATATATACGGTGGCCGTATACA
>DXJA01000225.1 GCA_019056875.1 Candidatus Jordarchaeum madagascarense | reverse complement strand
GGGTTTCCATTGGTTTGTTGAAAAAGTGGTTCCAAAAATTTTAGAAAAAACAAATAGTTTTGTATATTTAATTGTTGGTGATGGTAGACTAAGAAAAGATATTGAAAAAAGTATAATCAGAAATGATCTGAAAGATTTCGTCTTTATGCTCGGCAAAGTCGATGATGAAGCAGTAAAATTAATTTACAATATATCTGACATATTCGTTATGCCAAATATCAGAGCATATGGAGATTTTGAAGGATTTGGAGTAGTTGCACTAGAAGCCGCTTCGTGTGAGTTACCAGTAGTTGCGTCGAGTTTAGAAGGAGTAAAAGATGCTGTTCAAAATAGCGAAAACGGGTTTTTAATAAAACCTAATTACATTAACGGTTTTGTTTCGAAAATAATTGAATTGTCAAAAAGTGAAAGAGAAAGAAAGGAGTTTGGAAAAAAAGCAAGAAAATTTACCTTAGAGAATTACGGATGGGAAAAAATAGCTGACAAATATCTAGAAGCATTTGAAAAAATTATTTCCGAAAACGAATTCAAAAGAATTGTAGAAACCTGATTGCAGGGTAGAATGATGAAAAAAAATGTGATTTTGATTATAGTAGATTGTTTGAGAGCTAATCATCTAAGTTGTTATGGTTATAGTAGAAAAACAAGCCCTTTTATAGATTCTTTAGCTAGTAAGGGGATGGTGTTTGAAGATGCCTTTGCTAATGCCCCCTTTACCGCTGCTTCTTTTTTATCCATTTTATCTTCAGTTTACCCCTTAGAATTCGAAAAGCAGTTACCTTTGCCAAAAGATACCACCCTAATTTCGGAAATATTAAAAAGGCAAGGAATAAGAACCATTGCTATCCACTCAA
Source organism: Candidatus Jordarchaeum madagascarense (assembly GCA_019056875.1). Taxonomy (GTDB): domain Archaea; phylum Asgardarchaeota; class Jordiarchaeia; order Jordiarchaeales; family Jordiarchaeaceae; genus Jordiarchaeum; species Jordiarchaeum madagascariense. The sequence continues at coordinate 1,644 of DXJA01000225.1, read as the reverse complement.
ATCCATACTTATCAGGATTTTATGGTTATGATCGTGGATGGGATCATTTCGAAGATTTTTTGCATAGTTGTTCTACGGACACAAAAAGGAGACGGATTACCGACTTAAAGTATATTCCTAAGAGAATGAAAAAATTATTATCTATTTTTATGTCATTTTTGGGATTGGAATTAAATGAACCTTACGAGAATGCAGAAATAGTAACCGATTATGCAATCCGTTGGTTGAATAATAAAAATCCCTTTTTCCTTTGGCTACACTATATGGATCTCCACGAACCATACTTTTTATTTAAACCGAAAGTTAGGAATAAATTCTCCAAAAATATTTCAAGGTTATCACAAATAAAAGCGTATATCAATGCAATATTAAATAGATTAAGTTCAAAAGATATTAAAACAATGAAAGCTATTTATGATAGTAAGCTATTTTATATCGATAACAATTTAAAAAAACTTTTTAATTTCTTAAAGGATAACAAACTGATAAAAAACACTCTCATAATCATTACCTCAGACCACGGACAAGAATTTTTAGATCATGGACGCTTTGGCCATCGTGCAAGATTCTATGATGAAATATTGCACATCCCGCTCATATTATTCGGCCAAGAAATAAACAAAGAAAGAAGAAAGGACTTGGTTTCACATATAGACCTCGCTCCCACGATTCTACACTTCTATGATATTCCAAAACCAGTAGAATATCGAGGGGATAGTCTTCTATTAAACCATGAACGTAATTATGTAATAAGCGAGGCTGCCCATAATAAAATAGGACAATACATAGAGGATCATAGAATGTTTGCCCCAGTGTTTAGAACATATGCTATTAGAACGAAAAGGTGGAAATTTATATTTAGAAAACATATAAATGGTAAATACAAAAAAGAGAAGTGCGAGCTATACGATTTAGAAAAAGATTCAAGAGAATTAAAAAATATAACTCATAAGCAGAAGGGGAAAATAAAAGAATTTAGAACAAAAATCCTTAATCATATTGCAGGGGAGAACAGAATCATTACCGAGAGGCAAGAAAAAGAAAAATTAAAGGACAAAATAAGAAATCTGAAATCAAGTGGTAATATATAATAATTATTGGTAATACGCCTTCCTTTATTGACTGCGGTGCTATACGATTTGTTCCCGTCTTCTTTTTATGTTTAATAATACGTTAATATCATCTTTATCAAACCTTTTTATAAGAGATAGAGGGAAAAACGATGATATTAAAAAAAAGAAGAAAGTAGATAAAACCATCCTAAAGTAATAGAGTTCTTATAATATACTGTTTCATAACTGTTTCTGTCTCCATACATTTCAAACAACAATTACCGAAAATTATTTAATCTAGTTCTTTGTTTAATCTGTTTTATCACACCAAATTCGATGAAAAAGGAGTGTTGGAGCTTTTCAGATGAGGAGCAAATATTTTTTATTATCTTTTTTAGTTCCTCTTATTATTAGGGCTATTCCTGAGATTGTTTCATATCCTTGGCCTATGGGATATGACACTGTGAGTTCATATGCTCCTTTCATATATGACTGTCAGGTTTATGGTTTTTTTACGGTTCTCTTTAATTATGGTTTCTTTACAGATATCTCTTCTTTTTTGGTTTTTGTTTTGCTCGGTGGTCCGGGTGCA
>DXJA01000224.1 GCA_019056875.1 Candidatus Jordarchaeum madagascarense | reverse complement strand
GCTTCTCTCATTTTATCATACTACTTAGTCTTGCTAAAACCTTACACGTTTGGGTTCAATGATGGGTAATTCCAAACAATACACCTCATGCTCATAATAAATGTGGAGTTTAAAGCCTTCTGCAACCTATTTACTAGAGATAGAACCACACAATAACGTTTCACTCCCCCTTATTTGAGACAAAGAAATAGGGGAAAGAACGGATGCACCTGAACCTGAATCTATTTAAAAGACACCCTCCAGACGTGAAGAAAGTGGCAAGAGAAATCATTAAAAAGTACACCAAGAAACACATACTGGAAACTAGTGCTGACACCGAAGATATACCGGCATACAGATACCTTTGGGGATCAGCCTACAGCCACCTAAAAATCCAATCAGAAGGGTTAGAGAAAGTAATAAAGGAAGTCTACGATGAAGCGAAAACGAACCACCTAAAAAAAACAGAACTTGTAGAAAGACTAACAAAAAGAGGATATACAAAAGAAAAAGCCGAACAAGTAATCAAAAAACTAGAACAAGAAAATATCCTAAGCTCCTCCCCATAGAAGTAGAACACAAAGTGTACACTATAACACATCCGGATGAATGGAGATATGAAGAGTACCAAGAGTACTTGCAAATGATGTACTGTGAAGGAATCTACCATGAAGGAATTCAGCAAACAAACGCCACATGGAACATAAAATTCAAAGACATAAGAGAGACTCTTGAACAAGAAGAAAAAAGGGGAAAAAATACGTGAAACACACAGAATTGGTACGGAAACTAGCCGAGAAGTGCGGAGCAACGGAAGAAGAAGCAGAAAAAACCGTAGAAACAGCAGAACTACTCTTCAAAATAGAAACAAAACCAAACCAAACAAAAGAAGAAGAAAAAGAATACTGGTGGAGAGGAATAGCAGACCACTACCCAGTAGACCTAATAAACTTGGAAAAACTAAAAGATTCCTCCAAGACCACATAAGTTACATTCATATTTTACTTATGTAACCAAGTCAGTTACGGTTTACTCGACTTTAATGGTTGTCTTCTTTTTTTCTCGTGTTCTATTTCTTCTTGTATTACGGCTTTGACTTCTTTTTGGGGTTTGTATCCTATGAGGATTCTTCTTTTGTTAATCACTAGGGCTGGGAAGGCGTTTATTTTGTACTCTTCGATTTTTTTCTTTTGCTTTGGGTCATAAATATTGATTATTTCCCATTCCACCTCTTTCATTTGTTCTCTGATTAGGGGGTTTACTACAATTTTCATGTAGTTTTTGCTTTCAGGTGTATTTGGATTGAAGAAATACTCGACGGTTATTCTTACCATTTAACCCTACTCCTCTTTGAGCTAATCTATGGGTTTCCTTATATGTTAAGGTTGCTAAATCCATAGGGTTTGTTTGAGTGTAACTGTATACGGTTTTTTAGTTTTATCTACGGAGATGAGGTTGTTTTTTTCCAGCTCATTAATGTATTCTCTTGCTTTCGATTTGCTGAGTGTAAGTTTTTTGGAAATTTCTGCATAATCCATAGTTTTTTCCTTTTCTAGTAAAATCAGAATTTTATACTTCTTGTCTCGGCTTAACACTTTTCTTAACCAGTTTTTTAACGCAATCTCGTTTTCTTCTAGGGCTTTAACGCGGGTCTCGAGGCTCACAACGTATTTGTTAAACCTGTAATCCATGGCTTCCTTTTTTGCTGCTGAAGTCGCTTTTTCTGCTAACATCTCGGATTCGCGAACATCCTTCAAATCGCCCAAAGATATTTGAATCTGTTTTACTGCCTCAACTGAAATCTTATCCATTATTTGGTTGAGGAGATCAATCATTAAATTTTGTAAGCGTGAAATAATTCTATTCATCTCGACATTACTAAATACGATTTTTTCACTATCGAAGAGCTCTTTACGAAGCCTCTCAAAAAAAGAATTTACTTCAAACTCAAAGCTTCCCTGAGCACTTTGTATATCCGCTACGAGACGAATCGCACTTCTCCTTACCCGGTCATCATCCTCACTCATAAAGCAACTCTCCGAATTCACCCTTTTTTAGATTTAATAATCTTATGGCTATTATTAAATATCAAGCTTATTGTTTATGAATTGACAAGTGAATTAGCTTTAAAATTTAACGATTAAATGCCCAATCTATGGAACTTGAAGTCAATGAAATTTATTTATCTCTTTAAACACTTCTAAAATATGAATAAAAAAGGTGATGACACAATTAAGGTTAATCTGCTGATTACTGGACTTCCAGGCGTTGGAAAAAGCAGCTTGATCAACAAAATTATTGAAGAAGCGCGATCGCGTAAACTTAAAGTAGGAGGTATTCTTACGCCTGAGGTGAGGTCTGAGGCGCGGGGAAAAAATGTCCGCATGGGTTTTCTTATTATTAATCTTCTAACCCAAGAGCAGGATTTTTTAGCTAAGGTTGGTGTGGATAGCCGGTACAGAGTTAGTAAATACGGTGTGATAAAAGAGAATATTGAAAATATTGGGGTGAAGGGTCTTATTCAGGCTGTTAAAGAGGCGGATTTAATTATTATTGATGAAATTGGTAAAATGGAATTATTAGTTTCCGAGTTTGTGGTTGCAGTGCGTGAGGCGTTTAATTCTTCCAAACCTGTGCTGGGGACGATTGGAAAAACCGTTCAACATCCTTTTATTAATGAGGTTAATAAAAGAGAAGACGTACAGATACTTGACTTGACCAGAAGTAACAGAGATGAAGTTTATCAAAAAGTATTCACTAAAATAATTGCAGAGTTTTGAAATTATACTTGTGTTAATTATCTATAAAAATAGTATTAAAAAATTGAAAGTTCGACCTTACAACACCACTATTTTGATAATATCTAAATCTTCTTTATAGTCATTTTTTTGGATATGTTTCTTTTTTCCGTCGTAAGCACTTTATGGATTCCAATCTTTCAGCATAGTGTAATCCGGAAGTTTTGTTTGGATGTGGTATATTTCGGAAATGTATGTTTGTAATTCGTTGATGAAATTGTTGAGTTTAAAAAATGGAACAATGGGAACTTGTTCGAAAAAACCTTCTTCGGGTAACAATGTGACGATTAAGGGAATTATATTTACATTTTTCCATCCAGCTATTCTTAATTTTGTAACACTTTTAGGTAATTCTTTTGAAAGGGCTTCTGCTCTTTCGATTTGTTTTTCACACGCAATTTTTAGGATGTGGTTCTTGCCTGATTTTTTGTAATGCTTGGCATCTATGCACAATATTAAGGGTTTTTTTAGACCTACTACGTCTATTTCATATCTTTTTTGATTGTGTTTGAATCTATAATTTTGGGTACACAAATAGTTGCTTTTTTCTAATGCGCTTTTTGAAAAGGCTTCGAATTCTTTCCAGTTTAATAACTTACAGACCTTTTCTACATCCGCACCATATTTTATAGCGATTAGAGCTATTTGGAGTCTAGACTCTAAATCAAAGGTAATAATTTTTTTAATTTGATCATTGTTTCCTTTGGTAGTTAACAAGTTAAAAAGTTCTGGATCCCCTACCATACTTCTTAATTCTTCTGTATCGAGGGTTTCTATCTCTCTTGCTTTTTTTAGAACAGAAATAATGGTTTCTGCTTTTTTATTCATGTAAACTTTCCTCATCTATTCCCTGAAATACCATAAAAAAGAAATTAGGTTATAACGATTTCTAAAAATAGGTTTGACCCAAAAATTGATTTTGTAAAATTGGTTTTAAAAGAAATTTATTTTAAGAAGATGTTTTTAATTTCCCGTGCAGCCATATTAATTATTCTATGATAATATCTGGTTGAGGGAGGAATAAGGACTGAGAGAATAAAGGATTCATTTGGAGAAACATCAACGGCTTTGAATACTACCTTGCCCCCAGTACATCTTATTAAAACATCCCTCAAGTCTCCGAGTCCCAACTCGCTTTTTGTTCTCTTAGCTGCGGAGAATGCAAAGGAAGCCATTGCAGCTGCAATTCTCTTATCAACAAATTGTGGTGACTCTGCAGATGCTATCACAAAGCCTTCAATAGAAGAAACAACACATGCTTTTAAGGAACCTTCCTTCGTTATCCTCTCCAGGATTTTTTGAAGGCCTTCAAGTCTAGATACTTCTTGCAAGAGGCAACCCTCACCTATTAATCGTTTTTATTTTGGTTAGTCTAGGTTTATTATATGATTGAGACTAATTAAAGCTTTTTCGATAAAAAATATAAAATCTTTACACAAATTATTTCGTATTAAACCTGTAAATTTAATTAAAAAAGAATAAATTCGTCATTAATTTTTCTAAATAAGATTATTCTGGAGTATAAACTCTAAACTATAAAGTTATTATCTTTCAAAAGCCTTTTAGTTAATCTTATATCTTAAAATATTATACGATTACCATCAGCTATTTTGTTAAATTAGTTAAAGGGTGCAATTGATTGGATTCTTGGGATATCGACTTACAAAAACCAAAAATCTATGAAGACCGACTTGGAGAAATCTCCTCTAATGGTTACGTACTATTAGTGACAGTGGCAACCAAACCTGACTTTTATAAACAGTTCCCATTAGTTCTTGAGTGTGAAAAGCGAGGAAAACCCGTGGGGGTTATTCACACAGGTCAGCATTTTGACGAGCTTTTAGGACATGGTTTGAACGAGTTTCATTTAGACGAACGTTTAGTGGCTAATTTAAACATTCGGGGTGACTTGTCAGATAAATTCGTTGATTTATTTTCGAAAATGGTGAGATTTGGAAGACATCTGAGAAAGAAATATCCCAAAACAGAATTCATACCCTGTGTCCACGGTGACACCCTAACCGCAGGTGTTGTACCCCTAGCTTGGAGTTATGGTCTGGGAAAAAAGTGTGTTCAAAACGAAGCAGGATTAAGAGGCATGTATCCACATTCTATGTTTGACTTTGTTAAAGGCTCTATTAATTTTGAAGAATTCATAAATAGTCAGTGGACGTTAGATTGGTCGATTGATAGAAATGAACCATTTCCCGAACAAATTGATACTTTCATCTGTGGTTCAAGCTGCTTCTGCTTCATAGCTCCCCACAAAATTAACTACGAGAATCTAGTCCGGGAAGGATACGATCCAGAATTAATTCCAATTTGTGGCAACAGTGTTGCCGATGCCGTAGAGTATACTAACAACCATAAACCAGAAAAAAGTATTTTTGAAATATACCCCCAACTCGAACAAGGTAATTGGTTGAGAATTGACATTCATCGTCGAGGAAACCTCACAGAATCTCGCTTCAAAAATATAATCCATGCCATAAAAAAACTGGTTTTAGAATACAAAATGAAAGTCTGCCTCGTGGAATTAACCGCAATGAAGCGAGGACTCGAACATTATGGTCTAATCGATTTTATAAAAAAATTATCCAAAGAGAATAAGAACTTTTTATACACCCCCCTATGGAAAAGTTACAGCAATGTAATTGAATTCTTCCGCTCAGGACACTGCTGGGCAAGCCTAACAGACAGCGGATCCCAACAAGAAGAACTCAATATGATTGACGAGTGCACATCATTAACCTGCCGCTTCAACACCGACAGACCAGAATCCGTCATGTCCGAATCAAACATACTAACACCCCCACTTGAGAATCTACCGGACTTCCTCCACCACATTTACAAGAACGATATAAGTAGCAAAATGAAAAAAGCACCAAAAATATACGGTCACAATGTCTCACAAAAAATCATCGATGCAGTAGATAAAATTTACAAAAAATATGGTGCCTTCACATGGTCGCATGAAAAATTTTTTTCCAAAAAAGAAAGCGGCATAGACTATCTATAAAAAAGTACCACAAACTAAACCGATTATACAAAAATTTCTTTCTATTCACTAGACAAGAGAACCTAAACCTTTTATCTGAAAAAAGGCGAATATCTATACACATAGAACTTCAAAAACATCACAAAAATAATAAGAAAATTTTTTTATTCACTCATACACTCATAAAAAATAATTCGGGGAATCTAT
>DXJA01000223.1 GCA_019056875.1 Candidatus Jordarchaeum madagascarense | reverse complement strand
AGTTCATAAAATAATTGGAGATGTGAAGTTTATGTTGCAGACTACTGTTATCGGTTCTTTTCCCAGGCGTGAGGATATGGATTTTCGGGATAATATCATTCTTGCTGTGGAGTCTCAGATCAAGGCAGGTATAAGTCTTATCAGTGATGGGCAGACCCGGGCGGACATGATTACCTATTTCGCTGAGCATGCAAAGGGTTTTGAGAATAAGGGTGACAAATGGTTCATAACTGACAGGATTGAGCATGACGGCAAGAGTATAGCTGCCGAAGATCTGAGTTGGGTTAAGAAGTATCTCCAAGAAAAGTATGGAGAAAAAGCTCCCTCATTGAAGGGAATAGTTACCGGACCGGTTACAATGGTTATGTCTGGAATGCTTAAAACAAAAGAGTATAAGGGATATAGAGACCCCGAACTATACAATGACATGGGACGATTCGTAAACACCGAAGCCCAATTACAGTTAGAGTCCGGTGTAGACGTCATTCAGATAGATGAACCATACTACAGCGTTGGAGCACCAATGGATTTAGCCAAGGAAGCTGTGAGAATTGCGAGACAGAATGTGAGAAAACCAGTTCATCTTCACGTATGCGGAAATGTTACCAAAGTATTCGATACCTTGCTCGATTTTCCAGTGGATGTTTTAAGCCACGCCTTCGCTGGTGATCCACAGAATTTCACAGTTATCTCAAGGGAAAAACTGGTAAAAGCAAAAAAGAAGTTGGGTGTGGGATGCGTACGCTCAGATACCCCCGAGTTAGAAGAGGTGCCTAGTATAGTGGAACTACTGAGAAAAGCCATAGAACTTGTGGGTAAAGAGAATATAATTGCACATCCCGACTGTGGATTAAGAGGATTAAAATCCGATAAGATAGCTAGCGAAAAACTAGTGCGTATGGTCCAAGCGGTGAAAGAAATTTAACAAAAATTTTTTTATATTTTATTTTTTAGGTTGATTTCCATTTTTCCGCCACTCTATCTAGTTCTCTTTCCAAGTCTGGTGGCAAAGCCTCTGGTTCATGTTTGGACAGAATTCTTTTTACTTCTTCCTTCGCCCTTTGATAAGTGGTTTTGGATCCCTTCTCCTGCCAAAGAGAAGTGGTCAATCGATCGATTAAAATGGAAGGCATAAATTGTTCTTTTCTAAACCATTTGAGGGTGTGCCGCGAATTAAGGAAATGGCCCCCGGGACCCAAGTCACTAATTAAGCCCTCAGCAAGCGATTCCTCAGAGACAGAGATTCCTTGAATCAGCCTCATGGCCATTCCACAGATCTCGTTGTCAATCAAGAGTTTTTCCAGACTCTGGCAACTCTCAAAGTCCAGCATACCGGGTCCAGAAATAACATTTATCCCGGTGAGCGCCCCTAAAACAATTCCGAGTGCGGATTCTAATCCAGATTGAGAGTCGATTGTTTTTGAATCACTCAGACTCAAGTAGGCGTGCGTTGGAAGTCCTAAAAATTTTCCTATCTGAGCATAAGCGCAATCAATCATCATGGTCTCTATCGCGCCCATGGGTGTTGTACCCTGACGCATATCAAAAATGGCCGGAGACCCCCCATAAATACATGGCGTTCCCCGATTTGCAAGCTGAGCGATAACTATTCCGCTTAAAGTCTCCGCGGTGTGCTGAAGAATCGAACCGGCAAGAGTTGCAGGTCCAGTTGCACCTGCTAAAGGCATGGAAACGAGTTCAACGGGAATTCCGTATCTAGCGCAGTCAATTAAATTCTGTGAGGTAATATTGCTCCATTCGAGAGGAGGAGTCGGGCAGATGTCGAAAATGGCCATTGGTTTTTTTGCCACATCGCCTTTTTCTAATACTATTTCCAGCAGTTTTTTCATTTCATGGACGCCGTCCGTGGTGAAGGCTCCTGTTATCACGGGTTTGGGGGAATTTTTTAGAACAATGTAGAGACGGTATCTATCCACGAACCTGTTTGGAACATCGGTTACGACGAGTGCTGTGCTCTGGGCGTGAATGTATTCAAGATAATCGGCGAGTCGCACAAATTTTTCAAGGTCATCGGATACTGGTTTTCTTATAGTTCCATCTTCAAGAATGTTTATAGCGGCAGAACCAGGATCAAAATGAACGTTATTATCTTTGAGAAGCAGGTCGTGTTTTCCGTCACGACTGTACAGTCTAATTTCTGAAGGAACGGATTTTACACATTTTTTCACAAGGTCTTGAGGAAACTTGGCTATCTTCCTATCGAAGTCAACCGTTACCCCATTTTGGTGTAAAAGTTCAAGAACCTCACTGTTATCAATTTCTACTCCAGTGCTTTCCAGAATCCGTAGAGCAACGCCATAAATCTCGGTTATATTATCTTCTTCAAGAAGACTTAGCGTTGGACGTTTAACAGTTATTTCTGGCATTTAATTTACATCCCCTCATCCATGATTTCCTTAAGCTTTCTCACGGCATCCAAGGCATTCTCAGCATATGCATCGGCACCAATCCGATCAGCCCAGCCCTGAGAGGCGGGAGCGCCGCCTATTATAACCTTAACTTTTTCTCTTATTCCCTCTTCAATTAGTAAGTTTATCACTTCTTCTTGGTGTGCCATGGTGGTTGTTAACAGGGCGGATAATCCTACCACCTGCGCTCCGGTTTCCTTGGCCTTAGAAACAATGGTCTTGGCGGCAACATCCTTCCCTAGATCGATTACTCGAAAACCAGCAGCGGACAGCATGGTGGCAACAAGGTTTTTACCCAAATCATGGATATCTCCCTCCACGGTGGCAATAACCACTTTTACACCTCTCCAACCTCCAGCTTTCCCCTCATCTTGGGCGAGGTACGGTTCAAGAATTTTAAACGCCCTATCAACAAATTCTGCGGCTATCACAAGTTCGGGTATAAACCTTTCTCCCTTTTCAAAAAGAAGCCCCATCTGCTTCAATCCTTCCGATAGAGCAGCAATTATTTTCTCAAGCGGCACTCTTTCATCAAGTGATCCTCTTGTTAACTTTAACGTTTCTTCCTCGTCAATTTCTAGTATGGCTTGGACTATTCTCTGATGCAGATCATTCCCCATTTTTCATTCGACTCCTCTAAATATTTTTCATTATTTTTTTAGAATTCTGTGCTAATTATCTCTAAAAGCCAAGAGGGGAATAAAGATACTCGATATGAGTGAGTAATAAAGTTAACCCGAAAAATGAAAAAAACCTTCAAGGAGGGACACATAGAAATCAAAGGGTATCGTTGTTAAGCTGAATAAAGGCATCTGTTTTTACTCGGATATGTGGAATCCATAGTATACTATGGATAAGCCTACCAAAATTATTAAAGGGGATAAGAGGTCGAAGAGTTGAAGGCTTAGGATGCTTGCAAGACTGGTAGAGACTCCTCCCAGAAGGATAGTAAACAAGATTCCTGTCAGAAAGAAGAAAATTCGTTTTTTAACTACACCCTCAGAAACTCTGTAGACTTTGACCAAGAAGTAGGAGATTATAACTAAACCTAGTAACAAGGTAATTAGAATCATTGCTGTTAGAAAATCCGAGAAGATTATGTCAGACGGCGATACGTCTACTATTTTTACCGATCCAGGTAACCATATTATCGTTAAAGGCAAAGCGACAAATATTAAGATAGGTATTATGACTCTCGGACTTAGGATTGGAACTTCTCCATAATTGAGGCCAACAGCAACTAGGAGCAGAAAACCTAGAGATATCATAGCAAATGCTAACATCAATTTTTGCCCAAATATTAAACCGGTGGGATTTGTGAAAAGTCCAGCCGCGAAGCTAATTGCTGCTGAGCCCATTGCAACGTAGAAGGCTGTAAAAGTTTTGTTGAGCCAATAATCGGGAGTCTTCTTATAAATGCTATAACCCAGAATTAGGCTTATAATCACCACAAAAAGTGCTACAATAAACTGCATATAGTCCAGCGAACTAGGCTCAAGTGGCAACACCATTAAAATAAACTCAGGCATTATCAGGTCTAAAATTGAGGGGTATAATATAGCAAGCTCGAGTAGTGAAGGCGCAAAATGGGCTATAATTAGATATTCCAGCAAAGAGGGCAATGAAGTTCTCACCACACTAATTTTATTTTAAAATTGTTTGGTTAGTTGTTTTCTCATTATAAGAATTTTATTAGATTAATACTTTTCGCTTTAATATCAAAGGTGACTGAAAAGTTGGAAAAGCCCAGCCAAAAAAATAATCGCAAAGCCAAAAAGTATTGTTGTCTAGTTAACCGAACAGTGATCTCGCTCGCTCATTTGGTGTCTCAGAGAGATCCTTGAAAAAGGAATCCATCTTTTCTCTAAAATTCATGTAAGTCTCTCTCTTAGAGGAGTCGAGGTTACCCGAGTGTTCTTCTAAGAAGCTTTCCAGAATTTTTTGCAGAATTCCTTTTATGAGTTTATAATCGGTGTTATGATCACAAATAGCGTATGCCACAAATTTTCCTTCATCCTTAGGAGATTTGTAATAAATAATACTCATAGTTTTTAGCTGTATAATATCCAAACTGTCTCCAAACGTGTTCTGGGTCGCAATCTCGAGAGCCGCGAAAAGTGCACTCTTCAAATCTTTATCCACAGTAGACGTACTGTGATACTCTCTAAAAACCAGTAACAGTCCGCTCCTCATAATTCCAGCTTCGTAGACGGTCAATGATTAACCACCGAAATAGAATTCTTTATCTAAGTATCATGCAAAAGTCATATATTTGTGTATTGATTAAGGAGAATTAACCATTATTAAGGGCGTATTTTTAAAGTCTAATAGTTTTAAGAATGGGTTGTAAAAAAATTGGTAGTCATAGTGGGACTGGATCTAGCTTCAAAGGAGACAAACCCCACGGGATTCGCTCTCTACGACGATGGATACGTGATAACCACCATAGTTTACACGGACATACAGATAATTAACAGCACGGTTCGGGCCTATCCAGACCTGATAGCTATTGACGCGCCTCTAACCTACAGTGAGGGATACCGGGAAGCGGAGAGAGAGCTAATTCGCCGGGGAATAAAAGCGTTCCCACCGAATTTTATAAAAGATTTGACGTGGAGAGCAATAAAACTGAAAGCAAGATTGGTTCACGTGGTCGAGGTTTTTCCAAGCGCCTTCTACAAAATTATGGAAGTAAACGAGAACCAATTAGACAGATTTGTAAGGTTCGAACATAAACCCCGAACCAAACACGAACTAGACGCAACCGCATGCTGCATAGTAGCATCAATGCTCCTTGACGGAAAAGCAGAAGCAATAGGAGACAAAGGCGAAAAAATAGTAATACCTAAAAAATAGAACCTCTTGAATATCATTTTTTATTAAAATTGTTTTTTATTGGCGGGCACCCGAGGGATAAAACTTAAAAGAAATTCAGTATTACTATCTCACAAAAAAGTAATACTGGATGGGCGCGGTCATGTCAACCAAGATTGTGGTTTTAGCCACTATAGCGGTTTCCAGTTCTTTTGCAGAGGCAGTCAGGGAGATTCGGAAGGAAAATGGAGAGGTAATAGAGGCTAAACTGTATTATGTTCACGAGATTAATGAAGAATTGGTTGACGAGGATGCTGTAAGAGAGGATCTGAGAGCATCGGATATTGTGCTTCTGGATATAAGAGGTAGGGGAAGACCTTTAGAACTGGCCCGAGAAGCGCTATCTAATCAGAAAAACACGGTAATTACTCTGGTGGGCGGTACCACCGAGGTTATGTCTCTCACGCGGATCGGATCTTTTTCTCCCGCAAAGATGTTTGATAGGCAAAAACCTTCTTCTAAAGGGTATGTGGATTGGGGGAAAATTCAAAGGATTCAGAGCATGATTGAGAAAATGGGAACGGTTTTACCCTTTGGTAGTTTGAAGCATGCCAAGAATTGGATTCGTGCAATGAATTATTGGAAATACAGCGGGAAGAGAAACATAAAGAATCTACTTCTATTCATCGCTAAGAATTATGGTGGACAGAGAGTAAACCCTGAACCACCAGTTGAGTTCCCCGAGGAGGGGATATATCACCCGGGATTAGACAGGTTTTATACTAGTTTGGAAGATTACCTAAAAGAGCACTGTGATCCAGAAAAGCCCAATGTGGGAGTTTTGTTCTATGGAGGAATGCACTTCGAGTCATCAGTTATCGGTGCCAGTGCGCTAATTAACAGATTAGAACCCACAGTTAATGTTATTCCAGTGTTTTCAGATGGCATTGATAATTTGAAAGCGGTCAGAAAATTCTTTTTCAAGAATGGAAAACCAATCGTCGACGCGGCTGTTAGTTTTGTGTGGTTTCGTATTAATGGAGGCCCGTTGGGAGGAGAACCGCAACAAACCTTGGAGCTGTTAAAGGAGTTGAACATTCCTATTTTTGACGCGGCTCCAATGTACATGCGGGAAATAGAAAAGTGGAAGGAGTCAACTCAAGGTTTCTCCCCGGTGGAATTGGTTGCAGCGATCACACTTCCAGAGCTTGATGGACTCATAGAGCCCATACCCTCTCTGGGGCTGAGAAATCTGAATTATAGTGATAATCTTGGTGCCGATGTCAAGTCCACGGTTGCAATTGAGGACCGAATAGAAAGAATTGCGGGTAGGGTTCTAAAGTGGTTAGACTTGAGGAAGAAGAAAAATTCTGAGAAAAAGGTAGCTATTGTGCTTTATAACTATCCTCCGGGAGAGGATAACGTAGGCAATGCGGCTTACCTAGATGTTTTCACCAGCCTAGATAAGATACTTGGAAGATTGAGAGAAGAAAAATATAATGTGGATGGCTCTGAACAAGTTAATTTTAGTGAATTCTTTTTGAGCCAAGGGTTGGTGAACTCGGGGAAATGGAGTCCAAAGGAGCTTACCTCTCAGAACGCAATAACCGTCCCAGTTGATAAGTACTTGGAGTGGTTCAGCGAGTTAAGTGAGGATATGAGAAATGAGATTGTTCAGGAGTGGGGAGAACCACCGGGAAGTATTATGAGTTACAACAGCAGTTTTCTCATCGTTGGAATTAGGTTGGGTAATATATTTGTAGGACTTCAGCCAACCCGTGGAGTTCATGAAAATCCTGAAAAGGCTTATCATGATAAGAATATGCCTCCGCATCATCAGTATATTGCATTTTATAAGTGGTTGGAGAGAGAATGGGGGGCGGACGCGGTTTTACATCTGGGTACACATGGCACTATTGAGTTCATGAAGGGAAAGGAGGCGGGAATGTCTAGTGAGTGCTATCCTGACTTTCTGATTGGTAATATTCCTCACTTATATGTTTATCATATAACCAATCCCTCGGAGGCCATGATAGCTAAGAGGCGCAGCTATGCCACTCTGATTAATCACCTGTCTCCTCCATACACGCAGTCTGGACTCTATGAAGGGTTCACCGAACTGGAGGAACTTATAAACGAATACCACGAGGCGAAACTTCAGGACCCAGGTCGAGCAAGAAGAGTTCATTTAAAAATCATGGAGAAAGCGAAGGAATTTAACATTAGTTCAACATCCGTGGATGAAATTTACGATGAACTTTTTGCCATTAAACGATCAATAATTCCTAGCGGACTCCATGTTTTCGGTGAAAAGTATAAGGATGATGCCTTAACAGATTTTATCACATTCATCCTAAGATACGACCGAGGCGAAATCAAATCCCTAAATCGAATACTTTCCGAATCAACGGGAATCGATCATGATTACGCCCTTAGACATCCCAATGAAAATCATAATGGAAGCAGTTACGGACAAATCTTATCGGAAATAGAAGAAAAAGCAAAAAAAATTGTCCAGCTATCACTCAATTCGGTTGAGACCGGGTTAAAGTTCTCTGAAGTAAAAAGTTCGCTAACCAAGGATCTTAAAGAGACACTTTCCTTCGGTCTAAAAGTTGCCTCGGATCTAGATAAGAGCAACGAATTGGACAGTCTTGTTGAAGCCCTAAATGGGAACTACATGTTTCCGAATCTGGGTGGTGACCCCATACGTACTCCCGAGGTACTTCCAACGGGAAACAACACTTATCAATTTGATCCACGTCTTGTGCCCAGTGACACCGCTTATCAAAGGGGCGTTGAAATAGCGGAGAAAACCCTGAAACAGTACCACGATAAGAATGGAAAATATCCCGAAAGCATAGCAGTAGTGCTCTGGGGATTCGAAACAGTCAAGACGAGAGGAGAAACAGTGGGACAGATACTGGGATATCTGGGAGTCCAAATTGTGAGGGAGAAGAGCATCTGGTTCCCTAAATTGAAATTGATTCCTCTGGAAGAGCTAGGAAGACCCAGAATAGATGTTGTGGTCAATATATGCGGCTTCTTCCGGGACATGTTCCCAGACACCATGAAGCTCCTAGATGAGGCTCTCGATATGGTCTCCTCATTGAATGAAGAAGAAGATAAAAACTTTGTTAAAAAACATTCTGAAGAGCTTTTCAGAGACCTGATTAAGGAATTCTCGGATGGAAAAACTGCAAAAAGGCTCTCAAAAGCACGTATTTTCGGGCCCCGGTCAGGGGAGTATGGAACACGACTGACCAGATTGATTGAAACATCGAATTGGGAATCTGAGAATCAGGTGGGTGACGCTTACATAGCGAGTATGAATAATGTTTATGCGGAAAATGTTCACGGTCAACAAGTTGACGAAATTTATCGGAAAGTCTTATCAAAAGTGGAACTAGTTTCCCAGGTTCGCGATACACATGAGTATGAGGTCACAGATTTAGATCACTACTACGAGTTCTTTGGGGGGCTTTCAAAAGCAGTTGAAACCATAAGGGGTGAAAAACCAGAGATGTTGATATCCGACACCACAAAAGAGCTTATAAAAACCGAAACTGTGGATAAAGCCATTCAGAGAGGTGTGAGAACCCGACTGCTAAACCCAAAATGGATAGATGGCATGTTAAAACACAATTATCATGGAGGACAAAAAATCGCAGAGCGTGTGGAATATCTATTGGGTTTTGCAGCTACAACCAACAATGTGGAAAACTGGATTTGGAGCAAAGTAGCCGAAGACTACGTGTTTGATGACGAGATGAGAAAAAGGCTACAGGAAAACAACAAGTGGGCGCTACACGAAATGATTGGACGACTGCTTGAAGCTAACCAACGCGGATACTGGCAAGCAACTCAAGAAGAGTTAGATAAACTCCGCCAGTTGTTCCTAGAAGTAGAAGGAGAATTAGAAGAGTAGAGAAGGTGGAAGAAACTGACAAAACACACAAGAAAATGGTTCTACCCGTTTACAGCAATAGTAGGCCAAGAAAACCTTAAAACAGCACTCATTACCGCAGCCATAAAACCAACGATCGGAGGTGTTCTACTCCGAGGAGAGCGAGGCACCGGAAAATCAACTGCAGCCCGAGCCCTTGCCGACCTTCTGCCAGAAATAGAGTTTGTGAAGGGATGCCCCTTTAACTGTAACCCCAGAGATACCTCGGAAATGTGCGACCAGTGTCTGGGCAAGTATGAGCGAGGGGAAGAACTTCCAGTGGAAAAAAGAAAGATGAAAGTAGTGGATCTGCCGCTTAGCGCGACCGAAGATAGAGTGGTAGGATCCCTAAACGTCGAGATGGCGTTAAAAGAGGGACTAGCTTGCCTAGAACCGGGACTCCTCGCAGAGGCAAACCGCGGAATACTCTACGTTGATGAGGTCAACCTATTAGAAGACCACTTGGTGGATATACTGCTAGACTCTGCAGCCATGGGATTAAATATTGTAGAACGAGAAGGAGTTTCTGTCGCACACCCCGCGAGATTTATTCTTATAGGCACCATGAATCCTGAGGAAGGAGAATTGCGACCCCAGATATCCGACAGATTCGGCTTGTGTGTACAAATCGAAGCACTAAATGACCTAGAGCTGAGAAAGGAGATAGTTAAAAGAAGAGAAGAGTTCGAAAAAGACCCCAAAGCCTTCCAAGAAAAGTACAGCAGATTGCAGAGAGAATTGCAAGAAAGAATTATCAGAGCCCGGGAACTTTTAAACCGAGTGGAAATTAGCGAACAGCTCTTGGATATTGTTTCCAAGTTAAGCTTAGATCTGAACATTCGCACTCACAGAGCCGATATTGTGATTGTAGCCACTGCTAAGGCTTTAGCAGCCTTTAATGGCAGAACGGAGGTTACCATGGAGGATATAAAGAAAGCAGCGAAACTGGCTTTACCACATAGATTCAGAAGACTACCCTTCGAAGAAATAGAATCCAAAGAACAAGAACTTGAGATAACACTTCAAAATCTCCAAGAAAAACCAAGCTCAACCAATAAACAAGAAACCGAAAAGGAAAAAGACGCAGAAGCAAAGGAGAAGGGCACCCAAAGCATCTCCCAGGATCTAATGGGAGTTGCGGGTAAAGCCCCTAAAAGGAAGACCGGTGAGATTGGGAGCCCAATAAACGTAAACAAGATACTGAACATGGCTACAAACATAAGAAAAGCTGCTAAAGGATACGGGAAGAGGTTTCACGTTCCATCAAGCACAGTAAAAGGGCGTTACGTCAAACCTCGTATACCTCAAGATAAGTGTTATGATATAGCGGTTGACGCTTCACTAAGAGCCGCGGTTCTAAGGCTTGCCCGAAACAATGGTCACCACAAACCCTTTGAGGTTAACCGTGAAGACTTAAGAGTCAAGATGAGGAAGACCAAAACCTCTTTTCTCATAATACTAGT
This sequence comes from Candidatus Jordarchaeum madagascarense, assembly GCA_019056875.1. Taxonomy (GTDB): domain Archaea; phylum Asgardarchaeota; class Jordiarchaeia; order Jordiarchaeales; family Jordiarchaeaceae; genus Jordiarchaeum; species Jordiarchaeum madagascariense. Next base: position 2,824 of record DXJA01000223.1, on the reverse strand, counting down.
GGTGGATTCCAGCGGCTCTATGAACGTGTATGATAGGGTTGAAGCTGCGAAAGGCGCGGCCTTCTCGATTCTAACAGCATCGTATCCAAAAAGGGACTACGTGGGAATAATAATGTTCAAATCTTCACAAGCAGAGGTTCTTATGCAACCCACAAAGCACCTAATACTAGGAAAAAGATACTTGAGAGACTTACCCTCAACCGGCAAGACACCATTGGCTGCAGGACTCTACAAAGCACTGAAAGTCATTGAAAACGAAAGAATAAAAATTGGGCTTACCGTACCAATAGTTGTTGTTGTCTCAGACGGACATGCAAACGTGCCGCTTAACCCTAATGCAAGCATCGAAAAAGAACTCAAGGCCATTTCGAAGCTTTTCACTGAGAGAGGGGTACATCTTATATCAATAGATACCGAAAGAGTTTCAAACAGGTTCTCACCAGATGTGGGTTACATGAAAATGATTGCAGAAAATGCTCAGGGCGCATACTATAAGATAGACGAGGTCACCGCAAACTCAATTGAAAACATCATTCAAAACGAGAAAGTAAACATCACAGAAACAATCAAAACATTACTCTAATTAAATCTAGAATCTATTTTAAAAAGAAAGAATGGAAAAAACATTATGGTGAAACATCAATTTGTTAAAATCATCTTGGAAAATTATTCCCTTTATTGAATTTTAAATTTGATTTTTACTGTAAATATCTAATCCCTTGCATTTGGACGAGTTTTTTCTATATTAGATAATTTCTTTTTATGTAAATTTGGAAGCGTCAAGTGTTTTGAAACTTTCATTAGATGATGCGGTATTTTTAAATAAAAAAAAGAAATTGGAAACTATGGACCAGTAGCTTCTCTAATTATTTTTATAATCTCCGGGTTGTAGGGATGTATTGTGACCGTGTCCCAAGATTCTTCGATGTTCAATAGAATCAAACTTAAGCGTATGATATATAAGAAGAGGGCAATTATTCCGTAGAGAGTTGAAATTGCGCCCGTTATTTGTGAGGGAAGAATTGAATAGAAATCGTTTATAGAGTATTCCAAAAACCAATAGTACGGTTTCGTAAACTCATTTGTTGCAAAAAAGGTTAGTGTTCCTTCTTTCATGACGGGTAATAAATAGTGAATAAAGTACCACGCAATAGCTATAAGACCGAGAAGTACAACTGCTATTGCTATTGCTTTTAATCTGCCGTAACCTCGGTAAACATAATATGCTATGACCGCGCCTGAAATAATGCCTGATATAAATGAAATATACACTGGAGTTGCATAATCTGTAGGAAAATACATTGTGAGGTCTACATTGTAATAAAACGCTGCAATTGCTAAAATGGAAACTATGAAAGCCGCCAAACATTCAATCGGTCGGGTTTTTTCACCATAAATCGAAGAAATATTATCATACGCAAATTCCCTGATAGAGTTGATTCCGAAGCCCCGGCGATAAACTATCACTCTTCTATCCGTAAAGGCTACCGTTTCTCTCAGAACAATATATGCAGTCTGGTTTATGGCCCTTTTGACCTTTTCGCCTTTGGCAAGTTGGTCTTCGATAAACTTGGGCGTAGACAATCCACCGATCACCTGCAAGTTCCTTTATCTTATAACTTGTTGTAAACAAGTTATATACTTTTTTACACATTTGTATTGAGGATATATCCAATACGATTAGCGCCCAGTTTCATCAAAACTGTGAGGTTGTATTTGAAGCATTATGGCAAGTTGGCGGTTTCTGATTTATCCCCATTAAAAATCTGGTTGGGATGAAGATTAGAGCACAAGTATTGATAATAGAAAAGCCACAATCCAGTAAATCAATAAGGCTGCCAGAGCGCGGGGGAACGCTCTGAGAAGTAGTGTAAAGAAGCGCTCCCCATTCAATAATCCCCACACGTTCATCTTGCTCATTATTCTGTTTAGAGATATGGTTACCTTTCTGGGTTTTGATGCTTGTTTTAGAAGCTTCCCCAGTGTTTTGATGACTGGTTCATGAATCTTTTCTTTAGAGCCGAAGGGCTTAAGAAAAAGCAAGTCTTGGTGAGTGTCACTGGTCATAATGATGATATTATTTTCCCTGAACCCGCTGCGAAGGAAAAGCTTTGTAATTTTTTTTCCTAATTCGGGCTCCACTGTATTTGTATCTATGAGAACGTAGGCTGCTTTTTCATCTCTGTTTTCTAGTTCTAGAACGTAAAGGGTTATTCCGTCTCTTCCAATCTGTTTGGCGAGTTCTTTGTGCTCGGATTCTATCTCTTGCCTGGTCATTTTGGCTGCAGCGAATGAGAATTTCTCCTTTCTTGACTTTAAGGCCTTTTTAACAGCTCTTTTTACCAGTTCTTTTAATTCCTGGGTGAGGCGGTCTTCCATGTATAGGGGGCGTTCTTGCTTATGAGGGTGAAAATGCTTATCGATAATTATTGCGTCTTCTGCCCCTAAACTCTTAGCAACATCAATAAGATAACTTCCAACACCATAGGAGATATCACCATTGTTTTCATTGGGCAAATCACAGAAAATTAAAACTTTTTGATTCTTACCGTCACTAAAAGCTTGGCAGAAAACCCTAAGGCGTTCCCAGTTCTTACTATTTTCCTCCACAAAAACTGGAGAGGCAAACTCGTAGAACTCCATTTTTACATCTTTAAAGGTTCCTTGCACAGCTTCCACAATTTTGGCTATTTCGGAGGCCGAAGTAGGATTATAATCATGTGTGCTGGGTGAGTGAGGAACCATCACGAAGCTATAATCTTCTTTCAAGTCGTCAGAAATTTTGTACGACAGCAGGGAACCACAAAAAGAAAGCAAGGGCCCA
>DXJA01000222.1 GCA_019056875.1 Candidatus Jordarchaeum madagascarense | reverse complement strand
ATAATTTTCAGGAAATCATCGCCAAGACCGGGTTTAATATTACTGAAATTTTGGATGAATTTGGAGTTTTTTGATTAGCGGTTAAAGTCGTTTTAAGATTAAGATTTGTGTAGTATTTGCTAATTTTTTCAAGGATATATAGATTCTTAAGTAGTTGATATATTGGCTTTAATGTCACTGTATGGCTTGGGTTCACTATCTTTCCTGACCATATTCAATAATTTTTCATACTTATTATGATAATTGATTTCAATTCTAATTTTGTCTGTTTCAAGTCTATAATAGCTTCTTTTTCGGCTTTTTATCGAAATATTATATTTTTCAGTATGGTTTCGCTTAGGAGCATTTTTATGAACGATGAGAATTCTCTTTTTCCTAATTTAGATTTTCCTCGTAATCTTTCTCTGAAAAAGATGGGCGTCTCCTTCACTTTGAATCCTTTTTCTTTAGCTCTTACAAGCATTTCTACTTGGAAATCATAGCTATTGCATTTCACATATGGAAGAATTGCTTCTAAAGCTTCTTTCCTATAGGCCCGAAAACCCGATGTGTTATCCCTCACTCCAAGCCTAAATAGCATATTAACCAGCATGTTTGCGACGAAGCTAAAAATTCTTCTCCTGAAGTTCCAGTCAATAATCCCACCCCCTCTCACATAACGAGAACCAATAACCACATCAAAACCACTCTGACATTTTCTAAATATACCACAGATGTCTGATGGATTATGAGAAAAATCAGCATCCATCTCCATAACTACTTTTCCACTAACCGCCTTAAATCCATCCTTATAGGCGTAACCTAGACCTTTCTTCTCTTTCCTTTCTAACACTTGAATATTATCAAACTGCTTCAAATATTTTTTAGCTATTTTTGCGGTTCCATCAGGACTATTATCATCAACTATTATAATCTCCCCAATTATTCCATTGTCCTTTAAAACCCTCTCAATACTCAAAATTAAAGATCCTATGTTTTCAGCCTCATTATAAGTTGGAACAACTATGGAGAGTTCTCGCTGCGCCTCTCTACTCCTAGTTTTTTTCATATACTAATCCTCTGTCTACCCTTTTCCTGATTTACCTCTCTTTTAAAGTCTGCTCTTTAAAAGAAATCATAGTTAAAAAATATTTTTAATACAAGACTAATTTAAATCTTTGGGAAGATTTTTATCATAAATTCAAGGCATACTTTGTTTTGAGACTGGTTCGACATTGGTTCGGTTTTAATATTCTCTTCCCTTAAGAAGGTTTTTAAGGCACGTATCCTAACAGAAGCGAATTTTTAGAATGTAAAATGAACTAAAAAAGCTTCATAAATGTCTTCAACTAATCACACACAAAGAGAGTGAGGTGTTGGATGCATATTATTTCAAGTGGCAATTTGTGAAAAACTCGAAGCACGTAGTTTATTTTACATAAACCCTAATTAAACCCAACTGGAAGGATAGGTCAAATCCATTTTGTTTAAAATAATGGTCGTAAGGAATCATTGTTATAACATAGATTTTATCAAAATTTCGGGCCAAAAATAATGCTGATTGCAGATACGCATCCATGGAATAGTAAACGAAAACTGGTTTAAAAGGAAAGGCTAACTGAGCCCAACCAGCCAAACTCTCATGAGCAATAATACAAGAGTCTAGAGACATATTAAATCCCAGCAAGTTCAAAGCAAAAACTACCTCCTGACACATAGAAACTGGAACAGTATTACGCTGCATGCTTGGAGTAAGATATCTTGCAGTATTAATATTATTAAAATAGGGAAAAGGAGCATCAGGAGGCATAACCATATAGGTAAACGATAATACGATCAACAAAGATATAAAAATAACTAAAAATCTAGTCCGGATAAACTTGGAAATTCTTAGTTTAGACACAAATAGGGTGTTTGTTTCATCTGGAAAAAGAAAATTGGTAGCATATACCGTGAGGGGTATGGTAAGCATGAGCATCCATCTCGACCAGAGAGGTAACGCAGAGTGGGGCAAGGCTAGAGGCATAAACGAACCTATCAAAAGAAACAGCGTAGTAACATCTAAAACATCATTTCTAAAATAGCCCAGAACAGCAAAAAAAAGAATGGGGGCAAAACCAATAACAAAAAGTTGAATAATATGAGCGTTTAAAACATCAACAGTAGGATACAGGTAAAAACCAACCCTTAAAGAAATGTAATCAACAAGAATACCCCCATAAAAATATTCAGCGAAAGGATTATCGAAATAGTATATGTTAGCACCCAACCAGTTTGTATAGTACGATATAAAAAATATTGATGATAAGAAAATAGAAGATATAAACGCAGTCAGTCTTTTCTTTTGGAAACCATTTTCCTTTAGTTTTTTATAGAACTCTAATAAAACTAGGTAAATCAAAGTTATTAATAGAATAACGGTTACAAGTTCATGTGAAAAAGCACAAAGAAAAGAAAAAATTAAAAAGAAGAGTACATTCCTCCTTTTTTCTAACTTGGATAACTGGGACATAGTAAGAATAAAAAATATGAGTCCCAAAACGTTTCTATAAGAATCCCAAGTTAACCTAAGGGTAACGAAATACGATGTGCAAATCAAAGCACATACCAAACTCTTTTTATTACTCCAACCCAAATAACTCTTCGAAAAAAAGAACACCGACAACCCCAAACACCCGCTAAGAAAAGGGCCAAAAAATTTAATTATTAAAATCGGATCTACTCTCGAGATGTAACCCAAAAAACCCATAACTATGTAAAGGAGAGGGGCAGAATGCCAGTCTGTAAGAGCAGTCAAACTAAAAATCGACCCCCAAATTTGATAATCATGGATGACTGGCACATAGAAAGTAATGGTGTCATAACCTATGGGCCAAGGAAATGAAATAACTTCGGGAATCGTCCTAATCAAAAATGGCACCAAAAATGACAACAGGTAATAGTACTTTTCTTCCAAGCAGTTTTCCTCCGAATTAGATAGTTATATTTTTGAGATCATATCGAAAATAGCTATTTTATGTGGCTTCTCTATATCTAATCTTTCCAACTCTTTATTGTTAAGTTTATAAGTATTTTCCTTTTGATTTCAAAGTGGGGTGTTTTTAATCAAACTTATATAAATAGTCTTGGTTAGCGGTGGCTTTGGGACAAAATTCATGTATTCCATGTTCCCATAATGGTTATTCCTTCTAGGTGTTTCAGGTAGCAGAGCCTCTTAAGATTGTAGTTACAAGCCCTTGTGAAGGCCTCCAGCTTCCTACGCAGCCTTATCCTCTTCCGCAGGGGCTTGGGATAGCTCCTCTTGAAGGCGGAGAAGGAAGTTTCGCTGATCGAGCGCAGGTGGTATTCCCTGAGCCACGACTGGGGGTCGCCTATGAAGCTGAGAAGCATACCCGCCCACGCCTTGCATCCCTTCCTCTTGAGAGTTACCCCCTGCTTGGGGTATATTCGAGGTGTGGCGCCCACACCGGCTATCAAGCCGCAGTTCCTCCGCGAGAGGTAGGCGCTATCGGCAGGCACCAGGTCTACTTGGGGGTAGAGGGCGGCGGTCTCATTTAGGAGGGATGCGAAGTATGGTGATTCGTGGTCCTGAGGGTTCTCAGCTATTTCGAAGGCTGTGAAGAGCTTGTAGGTGCAGCCCACCATGGCTATCATCTTCTCGTACCCTCCCGCCTCACGGTCACCTCCTTCCTTGTGGCGACGGTCGTTCTCCCAGTTCTGCTTCAGGGATGTGGGCAGACCCGTACCATCCGGGCTGAATATGTGCTCCTTCTCCTTCACAGGCTCCTGGGTGAGGCGGAAAACCTCCCGCAGTATGAGCACCACCAACGGGTCCTCGTAGGCTCTCTCTATGGTCTTGTAGGAGAAGCTGTTTTCGATTCCCATCTTCTCCATAAAAAGCCTCACCAGCCCCTCCGCGGTGCGGTTCGAAACCCCGAAGTACTGCTGTACAAGTATCGCCTTAGCCAGATCGGCTGGAGGGTAGGGGGGTCTTCCGGGACCGCTTTGGAGAGTCTCCTCGCCTAAGCCCAGCCTCGACACCGCCTGATCCACGGCCTCCCTTATCAGTAGGAGCATGTCGTTTATCTCGTTTATCTGAGCCCGGTCGTAGCTGCTCCAGTCAACCCTCTTCTCCTCCCTCGGAACATACTTGAACTCATCCCTCTGGAGCTGCTCCATAAGCCTGTTGAACTTCTCCTGATTCTTGTTCTTCAACCAAGGTCACCCCTTTACAATCAATCGGTGTTTGGTCGATGGGTTTAAATGCTTCAACCTTAATATTTAAAACTACGGTGGGTGTGGTTGGGTAGGCCCATCACCCTTCGGCTGGTGGTGCGGGTTGTTCCGCCAGAAGCCCCCGGTCAAGGACACATCCCCCCCGGTGGCGGGAAGCCCCGTAAAAAAAAGGCTTCTGGAGGACGCCACGTAGAACTTACGAGAAGTGTGTTCCTCTTAAACGGAGGAATCCAAGAGAGGCCACAGGCTCAGAAAGAGTACAACACCCAGACATGTGCAGAAAAAATCATCCTGACCCAGCGGAACAAGCCCTAAGAAAGAAATGCTGCTAATTTTGTCCCAAAGCCGATAAGACTTTTTTTGCTATTTTGTACTCTTAAAATGTTTTTTCCTCCTCCGCGAATTTTGTACGGTTAGTGTTTTTGCTCGATTTATGTCTGGCGATTGTTGATTAGCTTTCAAAATTTTTACAAGTATTATTATTCAAATCTGTTTAGATGGACGAATTAATAAGAAATTGGGCATAGATTTTTTACTCAAGATTTATTTTTATCTTTTTTATATGGTTGCATAAAAAATTCTTTTATCCGTTAAGAAGTTAAGCGTCTTTAGACTAGGTGTTCAGCAGGTTGTGAAGACTTGAAGAAGCCCAAAGAACCAATTTATGAGCACACTCAGATTAAAAAGATGCTTCATTATGTTAATGTTTGGTTTTTGCCTTTCAGATGGGGGGTAAACACCTATAGGGGTTGTGAGCACAACTGTGTTTATTGCAACGCTAGATACACTCATGAATATCTCGGTCTTCCAACTGGAGAGTTTTCTCACAAAATTGTTGTCAAGGATAATGCATCAGAGCTTCTTGATAAGGAGTTCTCCAAGGAAAAATGGAATAAAAAATTGACAGTCAATCTGGCAACTGTAACAGATCCTTACCAGCCAGCTGAAAAGAGATTCGAAATTACAAGAGGCGTATTGGAAATTTTTTTAAAATATCATAATGCCCTGATGATTACCACCAAATCGGATTTGGTACTAAGAGATCTGGACCTATTAACAGAAATTGCGCGAACTGGGTTTCTCAACGTGGTTATTACTTTGCCCACTTTGAATGAGGATTTGAGGGTCAAGATTGAGCCAATGGTTCCACCAGTAGAAAAGAGGCTTGAAGCAATTCAGAAACTTCACGAGGCAGGAATCACTGTGGGAGTCACAGCTATTCCATTATTGCCTTATATTTCTGACAGCGAAAAGGATGTAGAAGAACTCGTAAAAACTGTTGCCGGGCAGGGGGCAGATTATGTCATTGTGGATGTGCTTAATTTTCGTGGAGAAGCAAGGAACAGATTTATGGAATTCCTTAACAGTTATGACTTAGATTTAATCCCTAAATATGAAAACCTTTACGAAACGAATTACTGTGATAAAAATTATGTAAAAACAGTAAGAAGATACGCTAACAAAATTATAAAACAGTATAAAGCTGATAATTACGACAAAATGTATTCTTACAGAAAAAAGGAAAAGAAATAAGCTTGTCCAGTTTTATGCCTGAAGTAAAACTAAAAAGTATCAGTGAAAGAGAAATAAATGTTTTAGGTATCCTTGGAACTCAGTGTATTAGATTTGGTTGGTGAGGGATAATGAATATTTTTAATCTGGATAGAATTAATCACTTTGTTTTGTGTAGACAGCATTTATCTGATGATTCAAGAATTGATGACATAGTCCAGATAGTGAAGGATATCGGGGGTCTGCATGCTACTGGTCCTATGGGGCCTTACCTATCTCTTTTTGTTAGAACTAAAAATTTTAAGATAGAGGATTTAGACGAAGAACTTTATGTGAAGCGAAATCTTGGGAAAGTTCGTTACGTACGTGGTACAATCTATGTTATCCCCAAGGAAATAATTCCTGTGGCTTTTGCAGCTATGAGGGAAAATTGGGAAAAGGGTTCTACTAAATATTTAGAGTTTAGAGTGGTCTCATCCGAGAAATATATGGAGGCTTCAAAATCAATTTTGAATAGTTTACAGGGCAAAGAGTTGAGCACCTCAGAGATTAAGAAGATTCTGAAAACTCAACTGGATGTGTCTGCCATCATAAATCAGATGTGTGACCGAGGATTATTAATAAGGAGTAGGCAAGTGAAAGGTTGGAAAGACAGGAGATACAAATATGCTCTTTTCCAAGAATACTTTCCGAAAATGAATCTTTCCAGAATGAGTGAGATGGAAGCAATAACACAGCTAGTGCACCGTTATTTGAGCTCATTCGGGCCAGTAACCGAAAATGATATCTCATGGTGGACGGGTCTGAGTAAAACAAAAGTAGGAGAAGCATTAAACAATCTACAAAATCAAATAATTCAGGTGAAGGTTTCGAATTTTGAAAACAATTTTATTATGCTCCGTTCAGATGAAGAACTCCTGGCAAGCTCAACCTTTTCCAAAGACAAGATTGTGAATCTATTACCAAATCTCGACCCCTACCTTATGGGTTATAGAGAACGCGAAAGATATCTTGATTATAAACATTACAATGAAGTGTTTGACCGCTCAGGTAATGCTACGACGACGATAATATTTGAGGGAAAAGTTTTGGGAGTTTGGGACTTAGCCGAAGCTCCAGAACCATTAGTTAAGCTATTCCTCTTTGATGAAGTTGAAGAGAGTGTGCTTAGAAAAATATATTCCGAAGCAAAAAAAATTGGAAAATTCATAGCGGATAAAGAAGTTAAAATAAAAGAATGCGAATCTATGATTCCCTTGACACGAAGAACCGCAGGAGGGGTTATGACGCCTCTTAAAGATTGTTGAAAGCAAAGAATGTTTTTAGGTAAAAGTTTTAGTGTCCCCATGAAGTTTTGAAGGGTTGAAGAAGGGAACACCAGAGGAATTGAAGGGTGGAACGGTTCTCCAAGCAGCGACCCTCTGGAACCTGTACAAACTCAAACATCTAAGAATTAAAAAGAAGAGTTATAAAAAAAAGGGTAATAATGTAAGATGCCATTTGTGATTTCTGTGTGGAAATTTCCCTTAAAATCCCTCTTCAAATGGTTGATTAGAACACGTAACATCTTGTAACGCAATGCGATTTGCCGAATTCTAATAATTTGTAATCCCATTCATAACCCGTTAGTAGTTTGAAATAACTGCATGAAGCCACCATTTGTTCACAAACCTGAGTGCCATCCGACCGTTTTAACAAGCCCTCATCATAAGCTAATTGGCATGCGTCAAATAGGAAACAATTTTTCCACATTATATCTGTACTTCCGTCTTCATTTTCTTTGTATCCCATTTCATGGTGAGCAATCTTGCCCGCAATAGTGTCCTGACGAAATCTCGATAGAATGTTGTTGATATCTAATTTTCTCTCTCCAGTGCGCAGTTCTTTCAAAACAACTTTAGCAGCGTCTTTCGTCCCAACCCGGCTTACAATTTCAGATTTGCCCATAAGCTCGTTTTCAGTCTTCAATGTAGCATAAATAGCCGCACAATAGGGAGTTGGGTATTTGTTGGATATTGACACTAGATACTCCTTAACCTGATTAGTGTCTTTGATATCTTCGGGTAGTTTTTCTCCGATTTTTTGGACTAAAAATCGCGAGACGTTTTTTATGAATCTGGTGATATATACGGGACCATAGGTTTTTTCTACTTCTTTATTGCTGCTCACAACCAATTCTAAAAAGACTCTTGCGTCGGGTAACTCATAGGGACTCTCCTCTAACATTTTAAAATCACGCATTTTCAATTCCGACACTTTCCAACACCTCACTTCGTTATTCAGGTTCTAGCTTAATTATTTTAAGCTATAAAACACTTGTATAAATATTTAATAGTTTTTTTAATTTATATAATTAACCCTTTTTCGTAATATTCAAGTTAAGAATCGTTTCTAGAAATGTGTATATCTCTATACGGCGTTTCCATTCGGAGCGTTGACTGGCTCAGTCCAACCCGCTCTGACAACATCAGGCACGCCACCAGCGTACAGGTATTCCTACTTCAGCGTCAGCCAAAAGGCGTCCGCACTCACGGTAAACGGGGAGCCGCATAGGCGCACAATAAAATAAATTTAAATTTAACATTGTCAGGATAATCTACTCCAAAGAATAGAACTACCGGAGTCATGACAATTCTTAAAGATTGTTAAAAGAGTTTGTATTTCAGTTATATAATAAAAATGGGTAAATGCTAAACTGCAGAGGAGAACAAATAAAGTGAATGTAAATTATAATTCAGGATATGCTAGAAAATACGATCATCTTTGGAAATTTCCGGAAAGCCTCTATCAGCCCCAACTGAGATTAGCTCTGCAAAAGTTAGGAATAAAGCAAAAACCTCACATATTAGATGTAGGTTGCGGTGCTGGCAATCACGCTTTGTTCTTACAGAATTTTTTTGATGGTGAAACTATTGGGCTAGATGCTTCAATTGCAATGCTTAAACAAATAAAAGAGAAAGGAACTGAGATAAAATTACTCCGAGCCTGTGGAGAGAATATCCCATTAGTGCATAGTGTTTTCAATCTAGTGTTCATGTCTTATGTTTTGCATCAATCTGAGATGAAAGATAGGTTCATTTCTGAGGTGTATCGTGTACTTAAGAGGAATGGACGTGTTGCTATTCTCACAAGTTCACACAGCCAGCTAAGGAGTGATTTTATACATCAATATTTTCCAAGAATTCTTGAAATTAACCGCAAACGCTTTCCTCCCTTGGACGAGATAAAGAAAATGCTTACCAAAGCCGGTTTTGTAAATGTGAATTTTTCAGAGATTTCTATAAAGCAAGAAGCTTCGGTGGAGGAAGTAATCGAAAGAATTAGAGGGAAACCCATGTCTGTCTTTAAGCTACTTTCTGAGGATGACTTCCAAAGTGGCCTAAAAACTTTTGAGAAAAAATTTAGATTAAAATATAAAGATAAGGTAGCCTTTAAGGATTCATCTTCTCTTATCATTGCTACTAAACTGGTTTAACAAACTCTTTTTATAGTTGCCACCATGTGAAATTATGAAATGGGGATAGGTATGGAAATATTGAATGATAAACTGCAGAAAAAGATACAAAGCGACATCATAAATATTATCTTGCAGAAAGAATACGGTTTAGCGATAAGAAATATTTCTAAAACCATAGATGAGCTATACGCCAACATTCCAGATAACAAACGCATTTCATATGGAATAGTTCATACAATCAAAGCACTAAGCGAATACCTATATACCCATTTCACTAAAATGGATGCACCCGTATATCAAATTGCATCAAGCATATTCCGTATGAGCGATGATTTTAAAAGCAAAGGTGTTGCATTGGGAATATTATCCTTCCATGGACTCGGAGATTATAAAGGGGTACTTCCCTGTTTTGAATCTGCTGCCGCTTCTCCTGATTGGAATATGCGCGAATTAGCTCAAATGTTTTTTAAAAAACTAATAAAAAAGTACCCCGATGAAATGAAAGAATATTTACTACAACTGGTAAAATCAAGAGATGCTAATGTACGTCGATTTGTTGGTGAAACTCTACGTCCGGTGCAGGAGAATAGATGGTTCTACAAAAATACTAATTATCCACTATCTATGTTAAAACACCTCTTTAAAGAGAGTTCGTCATATCCGCGAACTTCTGTGGGAAATAACTTGAGTGATTTGGCAAGGGGACTCCCCGAACTCGTTTACGATTTAGTGGAAAAACTGGTCGCCAGCGGAGATAAAAACTCCTACTGGATAGCGTATCGAGCATGCAGAAATCTTGTGAAAAAAGAACCGGTCAAAGTGATGGATCTGCTAAAAGTGGATGAATACCGATACAAGAAAAGGATACACAAAAGAAGCGACTATCTCGGAAATTAGAACGGAACCTGATTACGGAGCGTAAAAATGGTGTTATGATTGCTGAGAAAAAGAATTATTGTTTAAAATTGAGAAAAATAAAATAGCAAACCCTCCAGAGGAGAATAAATGAAGGCAAATTATAATACGAGATATTTTAGGAAATGTGATCAACTTTAGAAATTCTGGAAAGACTTTCCCCTGAATGAATTATTAGACAACGAAGCATCTAACTATACAATGGGGTTTACCAAATTCTAAGACATCGTAGTCCCACTCAGAGCCAGTAAGCATTTTAAAATACCGGCATAAACCTTCACCTATAACACATGTTGCTCTGCTATCTAGCCGTCTCAGTAAGTTCTCTTCAGAAGCTGATTTGCATCCATCTCTAAAGGGACACTTTGGTAGGAGTATGTCTACACTCTGATCCTCATTTTTCCTATACCCCATTTCACTGGGAATAACTTTCATAGTAACCCCGATTTGGCGAATCTTTGATAATGCATCGTCTACATCAAAATGTCTTTCCTCTCTATAAATATTGCTGAAGACTGGAGCAGTGATACCTCTCGCCGCAACCCGTGTCCCGGCTCCAGCACGGCCTTGGAACAAGTTCTCGGTCTTAACTTGAGCATAAGTGCATGCACAATAGGGGGTGGGGTATTTATCGGATATTGAGATTAGATATTCTACCAGTTTGTCTAGGGTTTTGATGTCGTTAGGTGGTTCTTCTCCAGTTTTTTGGGCGATAAACCACAAAGCGTATTCTATGTATTTGACGGTGAATACGGGACCGTACATTTTTTCTACTTCCCTTATACCTCCAATAGCCATCTCTGTGAAGGTTCTGAGTTCGGGCAATTCGTATGGGGCCTTATCAAACATTTTAAAATCAGAAAATTCGGAATCTGTCATTTTTCCCAACGTCTCACTTCGACAATATTATAATTCTCAATTTAAAGTTGAGATTTTTGCGATATAAAAATATTTTGATACTATTTGAAGGCGATGTAGATTCGTTCGATTTTTTAGGTTTTGTTAATTAGGGTTTCGCCTGTTTTGGTTTCGGATTTTCCTTGTTTCCTGCATGCCTCT
>DXJA01000221.1 GCA_019056875.1 Candidatus Jordarchaeum madagascarense | reverse complement strand
GATTTCGTCGCAGAGGATGCTACTCGATCCTATTTTGATGAATTAATGAAAATTTGTGAGGCTGCGATAAATTCGGGAACTGACAAAATAGCGTTAGCCGACACCTTGGGTGTTATGCGTCCAGCGTCTATGAAACACCTTGTGGGTAGAGTTAGAGATGAATTAAACACCAGATTCAATAGGAAAATTCCTCTTTCGGTTCATTGCCATAATGACTTTGGACTGGCTACGGCAAACACTCTTGCCGGAGTTGAGGAAGGCGTTATTTATCCTCACACCTGTGTAAACGGGTACGGGGAGCGGGGTGGAAATGCGTCCTTTGAAGAGGTTGTTGTTTCACTTGAATTACTGTATAAAGTTGATACCGGCATCAAGTTAGATCGAATTTACGAGGTTTCTCAAGCATTCGAAAAAACCTTTGGGATACCACTTTCTACTCATAAACCTCTTATTGGAGATAACAGTTTCAGACACGAGAGTGGAATTCACGTGTATGCACTTCTCAGAAATAAACATACCTATGAGCCTTTCTCACCAGAACTCATAGGAAGGAAAACTGAGCTGTTCCTCGGAAAACTCTCTGGGAAACACGTTGTAAGATATTTACTAAAAGAAGAGGGAATAGAAGTCTCGGATGACCAGTTAAAAGAGATAGTTAATGAAATAAAGAAAAGGCAGGAGCAGCAGAGTAAGGAGAATCTCCGAGCCCGTTTCATGGATGTAAAAGAAAAAATGAGGACGCTTCAAAAAGGGCTTTTCAAGAGCGAATTATTGGAAATAGTAAGCAGGGTTACTGCAAAATCCTCCTGAAACCTCATCTGACCAAAAAAATTTATAATTATTAACAAATATCAATATAATTAATAAAATCTAAAGAACAGCTTTAAATACTAAATTATGATATTTTTTAAAACAATAAAGCAAAATGCGGGAGTTCCTATGGACTTGTTTAATATTTTTAAACATATATTCGAGAGAACTATACCCTGTGAAGATAAGAATTCAGAATTCCTACAAGTTATCCCAAAAATCAAGATCTATGAGAGAATTACTGCAGTTCCAGAGCAAGAGGGAGAAGTGGAGTTTACTCTAATTCTTGGAAATGGAAAGATTTTAATAACCTCCGAAAAAATACCAGACTATCAGGCGGAGTATGTTGCACCCCTAAAATCTTATCTCGACCTCTTGCAGGGAAGAATATCCCCCAAAGACTTGGAATCGAATCTAAAAATTAGACAAAAAATCGGAGGCGTTAACATAAATAGGGTGTTAGACATCCTCAAAGACAGCGCTCAAAATAACAACGAAATTCAAAACCTGTTATCCTCATATCGGGAAAAGCATGGTATCTGAACTCTTAACTATTAAACTCTTGTTTTTTATAACTTGTTTCTTAAATATCCCTTACCGTATTTTTAGTGTGTTGGAATATTATACTTGTTAGCAATGTCTAAGAAGGCTTCTGTAGCCAGTCTAACTTGATCCAATGTTTTTCCGTAAGTTGAGACTTTGAAAGCCTTTGATAAACCCGGTTGGACTCCGGCCACCCCCCTTTCTCTTAGCTCTTCGTAGAGAAAGAAGCCTTTTCTAGGATGTTTCTGAGCTATCTCAAAGAATGATTCGCTTTCAAAATGTATAAGATCATGGTTATGTGGCCGCTGTCCCAACTGCTTTACCTCATTTACTCTTTCTAATTGTTCTATGAAGTGTCTTGCTTTCTTGACCTCATCATCCCAATGCTTTACGCGTTCAACTACGTATGGAAAAGCTGCCATAGCTCCAATGGCTACGCAGCCGGGTAAAGTGCAACCTAGAGTTTCAATCTCCTTGTTCTCGAATTTTCTCCCACTCCAATGACCTCTGATCGAAGAGTTTTTGAAGATTACATCAGCATAAGCATCATTAGCTAATAGAAGTCCAGAGGGTGCTGGTGATGCAAAAGATTTATGCAGGGAGGCAGTCATAATATCCGCACCTAAATCTTTCCCCGAGACCGGCATACGACCAATAGTGTAGGCTCCATTTAAAACAAAAGGAATGCCGTAATCATGTGAAATTTTGCCCACACTTTTTGCATCAAAAACATTCCCATAACTATAATCAACATGGGTTAAAAAAGCCAGAGCCGGCCATTTACCGGTTTCTTTTTTCACCTCCTCAATCTTCTCCGCATAAGCATCCAGAAAAAGGTCAAAATCGGGATATCCCGAATGGGGAACCTCGACAATCTTAGCATATACTCGCTCAGCGCTCAGATAGGTGCTGTAATGTGCCAAGGAATCTATAATAATTGTATCCTCCGGTTTAACCAAGGCATGGAACGCGGCGTACTGAGCCTGACGGCAACCCGGAAAGAGCCTAGCTTCATCCATATCCAAAAAGGCAGCAATGTCCCTATGAAAATCGCAGAGCGGAGGAGAATCAATGAGATCCAATCTACCCTTCATACAAAAATCACAGACACTATAACCATCAACAAATCTCAAAACAGCCTGAACAACCCCCGGGTAATCACCCGCCCTACCCCCCGACTGGATGGGATGCAGATTTATCATCCGCTCCTCAACCCCCCGATTGAGACTCTTATACTTCTCTAAAACTTTTTCATCAAACATTAGCCTCACCCAAAAACTCCTCGGATAAATCCTGGACGCTGGAAAAAGTCTTAACAAAAGTCTGTATACCAGTTCTTGTCTGAATCTCGTCTGCTCTTTCAGAAATCATCAAGTCCCCCTTATTACCTCTCTCAACCAGTACCAGAATACGTTTCACCTCCGGTGCTTTCCTCTTTATGTCCCGCCAAACTCCATCCACCTTTCTTTTAACAGTCTCAAGAGCCTTATCAGAAATGTTAGGATTCAAACTCTTCACGTCACTCGCATTCAAAGGGCCGCCAGTTACCACCACAAATTTAGGATCAACCCCTAATTCCAAAAGCCTTTTTCGCGTATCGGATGAAACAGCAACGAAAAGGATACCGGTAAGATAAATCGTTTTCGCCTCAACCCTCTTCTCAATCCGCTGCTGTTCCAAACCAAACTTCTCCATAACCACGCGCAAGGCGTCCTGCACGTTTTTCAGAAAATTCCTAATATTTTCTTCAGTAATAGAATCAAAGTCATACCTTGGTACAAAGGCTCTAACTTCACTCAAAACAGAAATCAAGGCGTCCACAGCACTATTAATCCTAATGACATCATCATAATCAAAGTTCACCAAGTCACTCTCCCAATCATTATAATACAATGATTAATCAGACTATATCATGAATTAGTAGACTATAACCTCTAAAATAATCTATATTAACAAGTATAAACTTT
>DXJA01000220.1 GCA_019056875.1 Candidatus Jordarchaeum madagascarense | reverse complement strand
TGGAAAATATGCCAGCAGTTTCTTTCTCATGGCAGGCGGTGAAGAAAAAATACCCGCTTCATTTTCTGCTGATTAACGCTCTGGGCAAAGAATAGAAACCCAGTACAGTAATACAGTATACTGTACTGGAGGCATCTCTTGATAGTGATATAAGGAAAATTACCGATATTACAAATTTAGCGGGGTAGGAAACACAAAGCAGAGGCGGTTAATTGTCAAAGAAGATAGCGTTAAAATGGCTCAAACAAGCATTACATGATCTTGAAATGGCTGAAAAGAACATTGGTATTGGTGGTTATGATGTGGCAGCCTTTCTTGCACATCAGTCCGTTGAAAAACTTCTTAAAGCCATCCTCGCTATTAAAGGAATGAAGGTTCCAAAAACACACTACATTGACGAATTAGGAAAAAAACTCAAATTAAAAAGCGAAATCATGGAGAACATTGCCGAACTCACCGTAGACTACACGTTCTCCCGCTATCCCGACGTATCGGAGCAGGTACCCTACGAAGTATATAATGAGGAACTAGCCAAAGAAAAGGTGAACATAGCAAAGAATATTTTCGAATCACTAAGAGAATTTTATGAAACTCTGCTGGGTGAAGAAAATGGGTGATTACTGGATAGAAAAATTCAGAAGAGAAGCCCTACCAAAGCTCATAGAGGAGTTCAAGCCAGAGAAAGTAATCATATTCGGCTCAAGAGTTCGGGACAGTGCAAAGAAAGAATCTGACATAGACATCATAGTGATTTCCACCTATTTTGAAAACATTCACTTCTTAAAACGCATGCCGCTCCTGATAAAGAAAATACCCTTCCCAAAACACGTAGACTATCTCTGCTACACCCCCACAGAATACGAAAAAATCAAAAACGAATCCTCAGTAATAATAGAAGCCTTGGAAAACTCAATAGTATTCACCACCTGAAATCCACTCAAGAAACCATTTTTACAGAGGAAACAACAGTTCTATAATAACAACAAGCAAACACGCGTAAATCACAATTTTTTTATTCAAGGCGAAAATAAAATTCTCTTGGACTCAGTTCTTTGAACTCGCCGGTTTGCTGGGCGATATGTTTCCTTATATCAAGACATAAATGGCACTTAGAAATATATCCTTCCCCACGTTCAGTGTATCCAAAATCTTCCACACCCAGAACGTAAAGCTTTTCCAAATCGGTTACCAGAGCTTCCAAGATGGGATAATCCTCCAGAGTTATTCCCCCACAGATAGAGTCAAGATCCCCTGCATCTCCCAGCGAGAGGCCCCCACAGTAACCGGTCAAGTAGTTGCCATAGTTATCGACGTGAACATGCCACTCACGCGTCAAACTATCCCCACACGATTCTCCGAAAAAATGCTCAGCGGGAAATTTTCGGTACAAAAATTCGAGAGCATAGACCGCTCTACCCATGGGAATCAGTTCCACAAACCTCAAGCCACCCACCCCAACCCTCTGCAAATACTCCTCAAAGGACAACCTACCCCTAAGGTCAAAATCTTTAAACTGATGATAAAAAACATCCTGATACACAATCAAGTTTTCCCCAAAGACCTCCCTACTTATTCTAACGGCTCTCTCTGTTCTCTCGAAAGGCACCTGCTCCAGAATAAAAGGGTTAACACTAACAAGTATGCCATCAAGCCCTGAATTCCTCAACTGTAAAAGTTTTTCCCTCGTACCCTCATCGTTAATGCACCAGAAAGAATTGGTTTCAACGAAAATAGAAGGAATTTCAAATCCATGAGCCATTTCAACCGCTTTAAGCAGAAGGTCAAAATTCAGAAAAGGCTCACCACCCGTAAAATGCAAACCATAATTAATACCAACCCTATCCGAACCAAGAGGATTCGGAAGAATCGTATCAGATAGTTGAATTAAAATTTTTTCCAAATCCCTCTCCGGAATCCAGTCAGCACCCCAAGCCGGAGAGCAAGCATACATACAATGCCTACACTCACCAGAGCATTTATAGGAAAGAAACACACCCGCAGAAACAGGCCTCGGCACCAATAAGCTATTCATTCAAATCCCTTGAGACTCTCTTCCTCAAATCTTCTTTAGAGCTTCAATAACTTCTTCAACCGATCTATAGACGCCCTTCATCGGAACTTCAATGATTAAATTTACATCTTCTACATTTGAAAAAGTTCGGCAGTCAGTTTTCAGTCCAATAATAGGTTTACCCAAAGCCGCCGCGTATCCAATTTCAAAAGCTACACCACACTCGACGTCTATTCCATCCAGTACCGCAACTACCACATCACTCTCCTCAAGTGCTCTTATGTCATTTTTATAAATGGTGTTTTTCTCCTCTTTTGTTGGCTCCTTTATGAATAATTCCTCCTGAGCCATCCAAACTTTAAAGCCAGCTTCTCGGAGTCCTTTGGCGATTTTCTCATTGAATGCCAGTTCGCCTTCGCTGAACAAAGGGCAGACAAGTAAATCCGCATCTTTTATCCTCCCCTTAATACAAGGGGGTAAATATGTGGAACCAATTCACCTTTTGTATTCTTCTAATATTAAAATTGATATTATTCTGATGGGGCTTATCAATTTTTGGAATAATCGAATGCTATCGCAACATAAAACTACATTTATTAAAGACAAAAGAACTAATGGCAAGAAAAAAAAGTTGGAGAAATTATTTAAGATGCCTAGAATGAGGATTGCTAATTTTGGGGGCTATTCTCTGCGACGCCTTTTTCACTCGATCTCTCACTGCGTATTCATCTAGATGATTTTCTAGTGCTATAAACTGGTCTGGGATCATTCTAATTTCTCTTGATACAGTAGAGGAATACCTTGTTGGGCTATTATAGTCAGAGTCGCTAAAAGCTGCAATCTCCAGCCTTTTTCCCATTTGCTTAAGTTCTTTAAAAGCCTTTTCAAAATCTGCATCTGCGCCTACTACAATCGCTGTGTCGTAAGCATTTTTGTATCCCATGGACAATAGGTCAGTAACCAATGCAATATCAACACCCTTTTCTTCGTCTTTCTCAACTTCGACTAGTTGACCAGTGCTAACCAAAGGTGCCCAAGTTTTTCTTTTTACTAAAGTTTTGACCACAACTTCGATACCCATAAACCGAAGAGCCTCATGGAACTTTTGTTGTCCTTCTGTTGGTGAAACTTTGGTTGAGCAGTAGTAATATGTTCTCACCAAAATTCTTGATCCAGCAAGAAATTGTCTTAGTCTATCATAATCAACCTTAATACCTCTATTTCTACACGCCCAAAATAAGTTTGAACCATCAATAAAAATCATAACTCTTTCAGCCATATCAGACCCAGCTATAAAAAAGTGAAAGGAGCCCTAATAGTATTAGGGCCGAGTTTTACTGTGGTGGCAGCCTACCATGTGCGCTATAGTAGCGGAGCCTACCCACTAGGTCCATGATTGAACGCTCCTTGGATATGACTTCATACTTCCAGAGCTGTGCAGTCTTTAGGTTAGCGAGGCGACTGAACAGTCCATCCCAGTCGATCCTATCGCGGTGGTAGAGTGGAGAAGTCATTCCGGATTGTGGAGGACATCCTAGCTCAACCAAGGCGTCAGCGACTATTCGGGTGAAGGCCTCAAACGGATGCCGCTTGAAGAAGTTAATGGTAGCATCTATTTCGCCGACTTCAATCCAAGGTAACACCATTTCATTAATGATGCGTTCGAGGAAATCTCGTAGGTGTGTATACTCATGCTCGCGTAGGTTATTGCCGCTCTGAGTTTCGTCATAGGTAACTGGACTTGCTCGGCACAGATGCTTTATGGCAAACAAGGCATTCCCTGCCGTCAGTAATGGAAGTTGTAGAATCTTCGTATCTTTTGAGGTTATGATAAGCCTCTCGATCTCGCGGCGAGGAGTCTGAGCGTCAGTGATTAAGTGGAGTTGGCCGACGAGAGAATCGACATCATTTTTCAACCGATCTATAGTTATCCCAAGCATTACTTCTGATATTTTAGCCTTCGTACTACCGTAGTAGAGCTTCTGGAGAACCTCCTCCTCTGATGGTAGCCTCTCGAGGTCTTCCCGGAGCTTATCGAAAGTCTCGTCGTACCAGTCTTTTAGTGACCCGAAGCGTCTACCAGCAGGTGGCCGCTTTCGAAGCTCATTGCTCATAAAGCCCACTAACAGCCGGTCAGCTTCCGAGAGCCCAAGGTAAACCTTCGCGGGCAGTTTGGTGTAGTTCAGCTCTTCGCAGGCCTTAAGCCGGTGGCGCCCTGCCAGGAGCACGACGCCGCCATCACTATCGGTGTCGCATGTTATTGGTTCAATTAGACCTTGGTCCTTAATCTGTCGTTTCAGGTTATTTTTATGGGTTTCGTCGAGCGGCCGCACGAGGTATCTCTCAACAATTTTAATCTTGGGAATCTCTACTACACCCATTACGAACCTTCGTTCTGGCTTGATGGGATCTTGAACCTCTGGACCTAATGCCTCAATTCCGCTAAGGCGTAATTCTTTTTCCTTCAATCTTATCACGCTCCATTCTATTAGGTTAGGGATTCACAGCAAGCTTGGCTGTTGTCCCTATTTCTGTTCCTTATAGGAACATAAATACTGTTCATATATAAAAGCTTTTCCATATAT
>DXJA01000219.1 GCA_019056875.1 Candidatus Jordarchaeum madagascarense | reverse complement strand
TTTTATGTTCACATCTTTTCAAAATAAAAAAATTATAATTTCCCAGACACTATTTTTACAACAGACACATTTATGTTGAAAATCAATCGATTTGAATCCTATTTTTACTATTAATTAGTATCAGAGCAAAGACGATAACTTAATTATGTAGAGGATATTTCATCCTCGACTATAGTTTGGCATCTAATATAAAAACAGAAGCAGGTGTAATTTGAGTATTGATGCTATTTTTAACTCATGTTATACATACAGGTAATAACACGTGTTTGTGAGGGGTAAGTTATTAAGAAATTTTTTATACTACGGAGTTTCATAAAAAAGATATTCACATAACTCGTGGAGAGATATATAAACTCGAATAAATCTAGTTTAGTAATACTGGTGATGTTTCATGGAGTTAAAGGCATGCGTTGAAATTATACGCCCAGTTAATTGCATTATGGGTGGTCTAACAGTACTGTCTGCAGTTCAGGTAGCGAACATTTTTTATAATCTTAATTTACAGTTCTTTTGCTCAAAGTTTTCGATTTTCCCCCAGAGATTTTTTGAGATCGCAGTTATCTCTTACTTTGTGTACTTTTTAATTGCCGCTGCAGGTATGGTGATTAATGATATATTTGATCTTGAGGTTGATAGGATTAACAAACCGTATCGTCCTCTACCGAGAGGCGCATTTACCGTTAAACAGGCTTGGTTATACACCCTGTTTCTCTGGGCTTTGGGTATTGTATTGGCTTTTTTGATTAGTGTGTCTTCAGGTATACTTGCTTTGATATTTTCTGGTGTAGGGTTATTGTACGCGGCTCGGGTCAAAGTTTTAGGGATTCTTGGAAATTTTGTGGTTGCCTTTAGCTTCGCTTTTGGGTACTTTTATGGTTCTCTTATCACCTCACTAGATAGAGGAATTTGGGGTATTCCACCAATGATCTGGCTCTTTTTCATTACAGCATTTATGGTGTTGCAGGGCAGAGAAATCATAAAGGGTATGGAGGACATCGAGGGGGACAAACTCAGAGAAGCGAAAACGGTAGCCCGGGTTTATGGTTTAAAGAGAGCGGCAATTGTTGGTGCGGGTTGTAATATTATTGGTATAGTGAGTTTTACACTATGTTGGATAATTGATGGGTTCTCACCATGGGGGGTTCCTAAACTGCTTGGTTTCTGGTTTATTCCGTTCTACTTCTTAGGAGTTATAGCTGTGGCCTTGTCGAGCATACTAATTCTCTGGAAATACGATTCTCA
The DNA here is from genome assembly GCA_019056875.1 of Candidatus Jordarchaeum madagascarense. Classification (GTDB taxonomy): domain Archaea; phylum Asgardarchaeota; class Jordiarchaeia; order Jordiarchaeales; family Jordiarchaeaceae; genus Jordiarchaeum; species Jordiarchaeum madagascariense. The sequence goes on along the minus strand of DXJA01000219.1, from coordinate 3,690 downwards.
AAAGGCGCAGAGTAGATCCAGCTTATTTAACAAAATAGGAGCTCTATTCGGGTTAATCGCATTCTTTCTGGGTCCCTTCACAGTCACTAACCTAGGAATATTTCCATGGATATAGAGCCACCTTTAGAATAGTTATTATATACATTCAAAGTTTGAGTGGATAACTGCTCACAGGTTTAATCTAAAAAAATACAATATGTAAAATAAAAATTCAAATAATGCCATTAATAAGAATTTATAGATGAGTTTTGTGTTTCGATTGGGGTTTCTCCCAATTTTTCTATTGCTTTTACAATGTGATTTTTAACATTTGAATTATTTGTTGATAATCTTAGGGAAGGGAGGTCCACTGCTCCGGCGTCATATGCTTCTAAAGCGATGGTAAGCTGGGTTAGTGAACTGCAGAGACCTTTTCTTAGTGTAAAGTAATAGGAGAAGTCTTTACAAAGTTCCTGAAATTTATCTAATAGAATATAACAGCGATCTATGTCAGCGATTAAACATCTAATCTGTTCATTTGAAATACCTGATTCTTTTAGGATGTCTGAAATTTCTTTTTCAAGGGTTCTTAGCTCTTCTTTGAGTTGTTTACGGATTTGGAGTAATTCCATTTGCTGCTCACATCGCTCATGATTCCTCTTCGCTCTAAGATGAAATTTGTTTTATATTAATTATATAACAAGTTAATAATCTTATATCAAGTCTTCCTTTAAAAATTTTTACTAATTATTAAAAACTAAGATATTTAATAAGCGAAAATCGTATTTTAATCCAATAAGTTAATTAAATATAAAATAATAAATTTTTTAAATTTAGATTATTAGATAAAACAAATTTAATCCAATTTTCAAATAGCCTATACCCAAAGAAGGAAGAGTTCAATAAAAAAAAAGAAAGGGAGCAACACAAATAATTTTATTCAGATAAAAAAGCGAATAATATATGAAAATCGATTTAAAATAGGTATAAAGATATTTGCTAAAGGAGATCTCAATGATGGAAGAGTTAATAAAAACTGCTTTGGGAGAAAAAAAAGCAGACATAGTGATAAAAGACACAAATATAATTAATGTTTGCACCGGCGAAATTGAACCGGGAGATATTGCAATAAAATCCAATAAAATTGCTTTAGTAGGCGATTCCTCTCACACCATAGGCAAAAAAACAAGAATAATAAGCGGAAAAGACAAATTTGCATCACCCGGATTTTTTGATTCACACATACATATTGAATCCAGTGAGATTACAATAACGGAATTTACTAGAGCCTGCCTTCCTCATGGAACCACTTCGATAATTTGGGACCCGCATGAAATAGCAAACGTAAGAGGAGTAAAAGGCATAAAGGAAATCTTAGTCGAGTCAAGAAAACTCCCACTTAATGTTTTCGTTATGATTCCAAGCTGTGTTCCTGCAGCCTCGCCAAAATTAGGAACTTCAGGAGCGGTAATTAGTGTTGATAATATTTTGGAATTAGTAAATGAAGAGGGGATTATTGGTCTGGGAGAGGTGATGAACTTTCCAGGAGTGCTAAGCTGCGATGAGGAGGTTTTAGCTAAAATAAAAGCAGCTGCAGGGTTTAGAGCAATAGATGGGCATGCTCCGGGTCTTAGGGCTGAAAAACTCTGTGCCTATTTCTCAACTGGAATTCGCTCGGATCATGAATCCGTCTCTGGGGAAGAAGGAGTTGAAAAGTTGAGGAGAGGCGTTTTCCTTATGATTAGGGAGGGATCAGCATCCAAAAATTTGGCTACTTTGATCAAACCAATTATTGAAATGAGGCTGGACACGAGAAACTGTCTATTGGCAACAGATGATAAAAGTCCTGAGGATTTAAAAGAGGACGGAGAAGTTGATTTCCTTATCAGGAGGGGTATTGAGGAAGGATTGGAACCAATAAAAGCTTACCAGATGGCAACCCTCAATCCTGCCTGTTACCTTGGAGTGGACAATAGATTAGGGAGTATAACACCAGGAAAAAATGCTGACATAGTTTTACTCAATGATCTGGAAAAAGTGACAGTTGTCACAACAATAATTTCCGGAGTTCCAGTTGTAGTTGACGGAAAATTTGAAGTCAATATTCCGGATTTTAAGTATTCCTCGGAAATACAAAACAGTGTAAACGTTGGAAAAATTCCAGAACCAGACAAGTTTCGCATTAGAACTCACAACAAAGAGACCCAGAAAGTTAAGGTGATTGGAGTATCCGAAGGCTCGCTTTTAACAAGCTTCGAAACCAAACAACTGAGGGTTGAAAGTGGAACAGTTATGCCAGCCCCTGCAAATGATGTACTTCAGGTGGCAGTTGTTGAAAGGCATCACGCCTCAGGAGAAATCGGGAATGGATTTGTAAGAGGGTTTGGTTTGAAAGAGGGAAGTATCGCATCGACTGTTGCTCACGATTCACACAACCTTGTAATAATTGGAACAAATTGGAACGATATGGCAAAAGCCGTTTCTGAAATAGTAGAAATGCAGGGAGGTATGGTGGTGATAAATAAGGGAAAAAGAATCGCTCACCTGCCGCTCAATTTTGCTGGGCTAATGAGCACGGAATCCATTGCAAAAGTTATCGAGAAAACGAAGAAGCTAAAAAAAGCAGTCAAGGAGATGGGGTGTGAACTTGAATCCCCCTTTATGACCATGTCCTTCTTATCTTTACCAGTTATTCCTGAATTAAAGATCACAGAAAAAGGCTTGATTGATGTTATAAATCAAGAGGTGACTAATGTTCTGATTTAATTTTTTACGAGTAGTCTTGCTGTATTTGAGACTGGTAAATTTCCTCAACCCATTTGTTTAAATAAGTAGGATCCAAACTAGGCGGGTTTCTAGTGCTTTCAACTTTGCTCTGATAGATAGGAGTCTCCCCAAAAATCTCTCTCAAATTTTTTTCTATGAACAGCGCGACTTTATTTGTTTCTTCCCTTAGTTTTACACCTTCGCAGAATTTGAGAGCGGAAACAGTTATTCTCATACTTCCATCGTTATTAGCGCAGAATCGAGCCGAATAATTAGCGTCATCAGTAATCCATTCCAGTACTGATTTATCCTCGCCTAGCAAGCTTCCGACATAGCGATAGTGTGAAAACCATTTTCCTTTTAGTTTCTTGGCAATTTTTTTATGCTCTTCCGCCTTAAGATTTATTTTCATCACTATTCCACAAGAAGGAAAATGGTTTTGTTCAGACTCACAAGTGTACTTCGCTTCTTCCCCTTCCTTATTAAACAAGTTTGATACTAGTTTTCCTCCATGTTTAGTTAAAAAATATTCTTTGTCACTATTTTTCGCTATTATTCCCTTTCTTACAAGTCTTTTTAATGCAATTGCTAATGTCTGCTGATGAATATCCAAGCGTCTCCTTATTCCCTGAAAACCAAAAGAAAATTTCCTAAATTTAGCATCATCACTATCAAAAAGTAACAAAACCTCAATCTCTGGAAAACTCAAAACCGGATTTTCGGATAAGGAATCAGTTAGATTTAGATAATCCGTGTCTAAGTGAGCTTCCTGTTCATCCTTACTAAGGGCATCCTGAAAATCTTTCTGCAATGGGGCATCCTCCTAAAAGCGCACTGAAGAAGAATATGAATGATTTTTGCACAACCGTTACCAACCGACACATATAATTACTATCTTAAATTTCTTTCCAAATAGGAAGAATTCTACATTAATCTCCGGTATAA
>DXJA01000218.1 GCA_019056875.1 Candidatus Jordarchaeum madagascarense | reverse complement strand
TTTCGTTTCAGGTCTCTTTACCTGGGGATGAACTTTAAGCCAATCAATGAATTCTTCTCTAGCGATTTCACTTAATTCCGTATAGGTTTTCCCCTCTTCCTTTTTCTTCAGAGCGAAAATCAATTCTCTAGTAAAATGAAGGTCTCGCATCATAGGATCAGACGGGAAGTCCTTTAAAGCCTTTTTCCACATCTTCTCTTTTTCCTCTACTGGTATCATTTCTTTTCACCCTTACTCAAAAAAATCGTCAGGCTTCACTATATAAATTCTCGAATAACCTAATAAAAAGTTATGTTATCAACAATCCTTCTCGTTCGCTCCCTGGCAATATGCCGCATATTCCAAGTTACAAAATAATTTATTCCTTCCACCGATGCGATGGCTAAATGTAGAGCGTCTGCTTCGGGAATACTAGGTATTTGAGGTATTCTCTAGACAGAGCTTCAGCATTCAAACTTACTGATAAAACTTGGAATGGTCTAACCAATTTCACCAGTCGATCTCTCAATTCGCTATCAGGTGCAGCTCCAATTTCTGTTAAGACCAGCTCTGATATAAAAACCTCATAGTTTGGCAATATTTGCGAAAAAAACCTAGAGGTCATCTCCTTTCTCTCCGCTGGTTCTCGAATCAAGGCGTTGAGAATAGAAGTGTCAAGATACATCGTTGCTTTTCGAGGCATACCATTATCACTCTATCGGCTTAAAGCTCTTCCACCTCCACATTTTTGTGAAACATATTTAAATCCTGCGATTATCGTAGTCGCTGCTTGGTATGCCTATTTTGTTTCCACTTCTCGTGGCTCAGTTGAAGCCTTTTTCAAAGCAGCTACGCGTACCATATCGTAGGCTTTTGATAGAAGAAAGGTAATATTGTATCCCTCTACTGTGAAGGGAGCGTCTCCGAGTCTCTTGAGGATGGCTTTATCAACAATATTATTTGTGGTGAGATTCACCGTAAAGGTGTCCAACGTTTCTCCAGTCTGCCAGAATGTGTCGAGATATTCTTCGACTGAAGGAGCCGCGTCTCTTTCCCCTAGAACTGATTTTGCTTCAGAGGCTCTTTCTTGGGGTAGTGTTTCCACGCGTTTTTTTCTGAGCACCTCGATGATTTCCTCTTTTGTCCGTCCCCGTAGTTTGAATATTAGAAACGGATCCTCGTCAAAACGTTCTGCCAGCAAGTAGTAGACAGCAGCGATGTGCTTACAAGGATTAGCTGAATCAGGGCATGAACAATCGGTTTCAAGTTCATCATGTGATGTTGGGAAAAGGGATATATTAGCTTCCTGGAATGCATCCTCTATGTTTTTAGGCATCTCACCGGAAAGCAGCTTGGCTGCGAATATAGCTTGTGAAGCCATGGCGTCGGTCACGTTATCCCAATCTTGGCCTGGAAGTGGTTGCAGTTGAATTGTCACGTTGTAGGGTTTGGGTCGTGAGCCTTGAACCTTGGCTTTGACAACGCCGGGCTTAACGTCGATGGAGATTACCTGTCCTCTGCGGGCGTAGCTACGACCACGCTCAAGCCGCGTCCCTATTCCAAAAGATTCTAGAACTTCAACCCAACGCTTAGACCACCAAGTTTCGCCAATGTCTCCTCGCTGGCTCTTAGCCCGTATACCATCCTCCACCGGTATTGGCGAGGACTGATAATAACCGTAGCTGTAGCCGTCATAGTATGGAGAATATCTTCTTCTTCGTCCCATGGTTACTCTCCCACCGTCTCGCGGTTAAGGGCGAACAACTCTTTGAGCTGGTCGGTTGACAGTTCTGTAAGCCAGCTTTCACCAGCGCCAACAATGAGGTTGGCGAGTTCCTTTTTCTGCTCAATCATCTGGTCTATGCGTTCTTCCAAGGTTCCTGCGCAAACGAACTTGTGTACCTGTACATTTCTCTTTTGCCCTATGCGGAAGGCTCTGTCGGTGGCTTGGTTCTCCACTGCGGGGTTCCACCATCTGTCGAAGTGGAAGACACGATTGGCAGCAGTCAGGTTGAGTCCCAGTCCACCGGCCTTGATTGAGAGAATGAAAAGTGGCGGTCCCCGGTTTTCATCTTGGAACCGCTGAATCATAGCATCACGTTGCTTTTTAGGCGTACCGCCATGTAGAAAAAGTGCTTCGCATTCTAGTGTTTCTTGGAGATGATTGCGGAGCATAGCACCAATCTCTGCGAATTGGGTGAAAATCAGTGACCTGTCTCCTTCCGCTAGTGCCTCCTCAAGCATCTCTCCAAGGCGTGCCAGTTTTCCTGAGCGGCCTGGTAGTTTACTGCCGTCGTGGAGAAACTGTGCAGGGTGGTTGCATACTTGTTTGAGCTTCATTAGTGTGGACAGCACTAATCCCTTGCGTTGGATTCCCTCTGAGTTTTCGATTTTTTCCATCATCTCCTCAACCACCGCTTCATAAAGTGTAGCCTGTTCCCGGGTGAGGTTGCAGAATACTTTCATCTCCATCTTTTCTGGCAGGTCTTTGATGATTGTCTTGTCGGTTTTTAATCGGCGCAGGATAAAGGGTTGGACTAACCGTTTGAGCGCTCCTGCACGGTATGGGTTACGATACTTCTCTATGGGTAAGGCGAACTTGGTGTGGAACTCCTTTGCTGTTCCCAAGTATCCCTTATTGAGAAAGTCCATAATAGACCAGAGTTCGGATAATCGGTTCTCCACCGGCGTACCGGTGAGTGCAATTTTGTGTTTAGCAGCAAGCCTTTTTATTGCCTGTGTCTGTTTAGCCGCATTGTTTTTAATGTTCTGCGCCTCATCCAGAACGATGCAATCCCACTCAATTCTGGAGAGAGTTTCCTCATCGCGATGTGTCAGAGAATAAGTGGTGATGACGACATCGTGCCTTCTAGCTTCTTCCTCAAAGTCCCGGTCGGAAAGTCTATCCACTCCGTGGTGAACCATGATTTTTAGGGACGGTCCGAAGCGTTGAAGTTCTCTATGCCAATTGTTCACGATGGACATGGGACATATGACAAGTGTGGGGCTACGTTTGGGTCTACTCCGTTTACCGTTGCTTTCATGCAACGTGAGCGCTATGAGTTGTATTGTTTTGCCAAGACCCATGTCGTCTGCTAGACATGCTCCGAGACTGAACTGTTTGAGGAAGGCGAGCCATGAAACTCCTCTGATCTGGTAGGGGCGGAGTTCCCCCCTGAAGGTAGTGGGAGTTTCAATTGTGGAGAGTTTGGCGTTGTTGGAGAGTTTGTCTAGGAAGTCTTTAACCCATCCGTCACCTTCTATATTAATCACTGGGAGACCCACCTCACACTCTTCTTGTCCCAGCCCTATGCGCAGCGCTTCCCCCAGTGTCATTTCGCCGATACCGCTTTTTTTCTTGAAGTATGTGATAGCTTTTTCAATTTCCTCAGGGCGTAGCTCAACCCATTGCCCGCGAACCCTAACCAGGGGAATTTTCAGGTTGACTATTTCCTCAAATTCTTTGAGTGAGAGTGTTTCATCTCCGAGGGAGATCTTCCAATCATAGGATAAAATGGAGTCCATGCCTAGGAATCCTGAGCTCGTTTTGGGGTCTGATACTTTTTTCAGTGTTAGTTTAACTCCAAGGCGGGCTGCTGGTTTTTGCCACCATGAGGGTAAGAGGACTCCAAATCCACTCTGTTTTAAAAGGGGGGCGTGCTGACGTAGAAAAGTGTAAGCCTGATCACTGCTCAGTTTCAGTTCCATTGGGTGAGCTGTTTGCAGGCTTTCTTCAATCGCGGGAAAGAGACGTGAGGCCTTACCGAGGTCCATAAGGAGGCGTTCCTGAGGGCTTTCAAATTTACGTTTGAGGAATGTGAGGACTTTTGAGCGTTCTCTCCAAACTTTCTCCGCAGGAACTAGGAGACTTTGGTCTTCCTTGGCTTGGAGGTGGAAACTGATTCGCCACTCCAAATCCTTTTCACCGTCTTCACTAGGTGGCTCAAGCTTGAAACATGTGCGAAACGGGGCATTCGGATCTACGAGTTGACTCTGACCGAGCCAAGATTGTATCTCCTTGGAGAAGGCTCTCAGTTTTTCTGTAGGAGCCGTAAGTATTGGGTCTTCATATGAAAGTGCTTGTAGCCATTGTTCTGGCAACGAGGCAACTTCTGAGCGACGCTTACGAGGGGGAAGAATTGTTGATGAAGATATACTTCCCCGCACGAAGGCGTCGGTGGTTTGGTTCAGAAAATCTAAGATTATATCCCATGATGTTTTTTCTCCTCCTAGTGGGGTGGGTGCTCGGCAGATGGGGGGCATGGCTTTTGACAACAAGTTCATCCGTTCAAGGTCTTCTTCTACAAGCTTCACTTCCCAGACTGCTTTGAAAATGGTGGTTCCATTATGTTGAATCTCCTGTATCGTTGGTACGAAGCTCTGGTTGAGGATAATTTCAAGTGAAAATTTTGCTACTTCGGCCCAGAAACGCAGTGAACTACCGAAAGCCACTCCGTGAGGAGGATGAGTGGGCAGTGAGAGGAGGAAGTCCAGAGCGAGATTTGGGTCAAGGGTTATGGTGCTAACGTTCCACGGTGTCAGCTCGGTTGCTTTTTCATAAATGCGTTCTTCCCCCAAAATCAGCCCAGGGGAAGGCAGAGGCTCCTTTGATGTGGACGGTAAGGGAATTGTCAAAGTTCCGGTGCTAGCTCTTTCGGTAATCAGGCTTCCAGCCAGTTCTCCTATCGCTTCAATGAGCGAGTCACTGGCCAGTGTAAAAGGGTGTTGTTGGTTTCTTTCCCCTTTGGTTTGCGATTCTTTGCCTCTAGGTGAGGATATTAGCAGGCTAGATGATTCTGCCCAGATGTGAAGTTTGCTAGGAGCAAGACTATCCCAGATTACATGCAAAACTATCAATTATTCTCACCATTCCCTGAGAGGTCATTTCAAATAGTAGACTGATTCTCTTCCGCTGAATCTTTCATTCTCACAACCGTCATTTAAAGAGTTTCATTGATAGTCCTCTTATTATTCTGAAGCAGTTTCGATTACTTCCTCTTATATGCCGACCTTCTGCCCAAAGATAACCGCATTTGCAACTTTCATAAAACCATTTCAATTAGATAAACTTTTTTGGTGTAGTGCCAAGAACCTAGTCGTCAGCATGTTACGGTTCTGAGCGTTTCCAAGTCCGAGTTGGAATTTACAACTCTTACCCACGAGGGTGAAAAATGGATTCTTATCGTTAGACGTGTAAAGGTACTGTGTAGAGAGCGGTGTCCCAGAAATGCTCGTGGAAGAGATAAGGAGAAGCAGAAAAGTGTGGATTACATTCTTAGGGATGAGACTGTTTTGCGAGTGGAGAGCGGAAATAGGCTTACGTGGGATCAGATAGAGAGGCTGTTTTTCAGCCTGCGTGATGCTCCCAATAATCCGCTGGTGATTTACCCGGTTCCTTGAAATTATGAATGCTCATGAATAACTTTCAAATTTTGAAGGCTTGTCTCCGAGTTACACTGCTATTTTCATTTTTTTAATTTGTGTCTGGGTGTTCAACTTTAAAAGTAGGGAAAGAAATTA
>DXJA01000022.1 GCA_019056875.1 Candidatus Jordarchaeum madagascarense | reverse complement strand
TTCTATATTTTTTTCTCAAATCTCCCTAAGGAGACTACTTTTTGGGTTATAGAGAAACTGCAGTTTCGTCTATTTTAAATAATCCTTCCCCTTATATTTTACTCTCAGAGGAAGATGGCTCTATCTATATTGAGAGTGCCTGCAAATGGGTGAAATTGGATTTGATGGTAAAATTTTTTGCTAATCTCCGAAATATTACAAAAGTTAAGGAGGTAGAAGTAGAAACCGAACAAATTGAGAACATTGAGTTGCTTCTAAATAAACTGGTTGAAATGTATGGTGACCAGTTTAGGGATACTCTTTTTGATGATGGGAAAATTAGAAAATTTTTTAAAATTTTGCGCAACGGTCGTGATATAGATTTTGAGCAGGGACTTGAAACGAAGCTGGGAAAGGATGATGTTGTGGCGATATTTCCTCCGGCGGGTGGTGGCTAACAGCGTAAACATGAATAGCGCCAGTTTTCTTCTTTCATTCTATGGTAGGTCAGGGAGCCAAACTCCTAGTCTTAGTCTCTTAATTTTTTCTGCACATTTCATTGCTTTTTCTCGGTTTCCTAGTTGTTGGTAGAGTTTTGCTGCCTTTTCCATGTAGTCTATTGCCTTCTTTGAGTCGTTTAGTTTGATGTGAACGTTTCCGATGTTGTATAGTGTTGCGGCGGTGATCTCGTTGTCATTGGCTTTTTTGGCGTATTTTATTGTTTCTTCCGCGGGTTTCAGGGACTCTTTGTACTTTTCCATTCTTATGTAGGCTAATGAAATGTTATAGTAGCAGCGGCCAATTTTCTCGTTGTCACCGATTTTCTGGAAGTGCTTTATGGCTTCGTCCAGGTGGATAATTGCTTCTTTTTGTCTTGCTAAATGTACCAGTTGGCCTCCAATGTTCATCTGAGCGTTTCCTATGCTTTCTTCATCTTCGGCCTGGGTGTACGCTTCAAGAGCTTTTATGTAGGCCTCAAGTGCCTGTTCGTGGATTTTAAGCTCATTATAGGCTCTGCCAATTTTGTAAAACCAGTTGCCCAGTGTCTGTGGTGCTTCTCCCTCCATTAGAGGAACACTCTTCTCTAGTTGTTCTAGCATCTCCTGATACATTCCCAACTCATCGTAAATAGTTACCAGTTGAATGTATGAGTACATGAGGCTCTCCCGGTTTTGTACACTTTCGAGAATAGGTATCGCTTTACTTAGATGCTCTGCTGCACCTGTTTTGTCTCCCAGTTTTATTTGAGCGCGGGCAGCGTTCAAGTAAGTGCTTGCCAAGGTGGCGTTGTCGCCTTTTTGCTCCAAGACTTCGATTGCTTTTTGAGAATATTCCAGCATTTTTGGGAAGTCTTCTAATTCTCCGTAGCAGTAACCTATCTGGGCGTAACACGCCGCAACCCTATCCGGGCGCTCCGCCTTCTCATAGTAGGTGACCGCTCTCTTTAGCCAGTCAATAGCTCCAATATTCTTGTTCAACTTTTGGTTAGAATACCCCATATAGTAGTAGCAGTCTCCCACATTATTTTCTGCCTGAGTTCTTTCAAGATAGGGGATAGCCCTCTCACAAGTCTTTATTGCGGGCTTGTACTTTTTTAGGAGAAATTGGCGCATCGCAATGCTTAGATACGAAACCCCTACCATCTTGGCATTATCTTCTTTTAGGAAATAAGGTACAGCCTTCTCATGTCTATCTATGGATTTCTCTCTCTCCCCGAGAAGGTCATAGGCGACACCCAACTGGAAATAAGCGGTCCCTAACCATGGCTCATTCTTAGCGTTCTTTATCGCGCTCTCAAGGCAACCCACCGCCTTCTCCGGGCGGTCGAGCTTGTTGAAAGCTAAACCCGCATTGAAGTAGCAAATCTCAGGCTTATCGGTCTTGCCTTTGGTTGCAACCCCCTCTGCTCCGTTCATTGCGGCCTTTAGATAGCATTCACGAGATTTGGTGTAATTTCCCACTTTTTGGAAAGCATTACCTGCCTTTAAGTATAGTTCACTGGCAAGGGCGTAATCACCCGCTTTTTCTGCTTTCTCAGCATTTTCCAGTAATTCCGACTCACTCAACAATCTATCCTCCAGAATATAGATACTAACCAAACAAGATTCAGCCTTACCAAAATTTAATGGCAATAATTGCAGTTGGATTCAAAATTTCTACATCAATTTAAAAAATGCACTATATTGACTTTTCACCTCGGAGTCATTAAACCTTCCGAATAATGATCCATTTTTATTCCTTATATGTAATCTAAGATATTGAAATCTTATTATATTTACCATTAATGCACTTTTTTTAAAAAACAACCCGGGAGCCACTCTGTCTTTCAAGGCAGGATAATTACTCTTTTGTGGAATTGAAACAGTACTTTCTCCTTATATTTTCTGAGTGTACTGTTGCTGGAAAATATTTTCGGAACAGCTAATACCTATCTATTATAAACCACTGCTACTATTATCAAAAAGAAAACAAAAATTAAAAATAATTAGTAATTTTCAGAAAAACTTTTTACTTATACACATAAGGCGGACAATTTTACCACAATTCCTTTATATCTTCTTTCATTTTGTTCTGCTCGAAGGATGCGCCGAGAAAATCATAGTTTTTTCTCCACACCTCTCTTCTCCCCCCAAACTGATTTTATTACCACCCTTCTCGGCGCGTCCAATAAACGCTTACACTTTAAACTCTTTTATATCCTAACTAAAAATTTGTAACACCCGCTTTAAATTTTATTATTTTCCAAAATATTTAGAAAAATAAAGCTCTTCTTATTGATTTACCTTATAAAGTTACCATTACAAAAAGTTTAAAAAAAGTCAACTGTTAAATAAATACTCACTAAATATACGGTGGGCGTTTCTAACCCTCTATAATGGGACATAAAAACTATATCTGAGATAAAAGTTCGTTAAGCAATTTCTCAGAATTAATTGAGGAAATGAAGCATGATTTATGCGGTTTGGATTCTCAAAAACACCGGGGAATCGCTTCTAAACATCGCCTTTGAAAAGCTAAAACTGGCCGAGAATGACCCTGTACTTTTAGGGGGACTATTTTCAGCTGTCTCACAGATGGCAAAACAAAATGTCAGGGAACTCACCACCATCAACATAATTATTGGCGAAATGAAACTGGTCTTCACCTTTTCCAAACATTTTATAGTGGTGGTCGCCGGGGATACTGAGGAAGAAGCCAAACAATTTGGAAAGGAAATAGAGAAGGCCTTCAACAAAAAATACGAACACGTTTTTGAAAAGTGGAATGGTAATATCAAAATCTTCAGAGAATTCGTTCCCGAAATTGAAGAGATGTTTAAAAAGCACGGACCTTTAGAATCCGATATTGAAGAAATTCTACGATCCTTATCCGAATAAAAATCCTTCTTCCAACCTTTTTTATTATCCTTTTTTAACTATTTTTTTCCAAATTTTTCTTAAAATTGTTGAATAAAAAAGAATAATTAACACACTTCTTTTCAGCTCTTTAAAAAGGAATATTATTTATAAACTACAAGAAATATCTTACAAAGTAGAAAATTTTAAAAAAATTTTTGAAAACTAGCCATATTTAAGCATGAATGAACACTTCACGTAATAGGAGGTATAAAAATGCACAAAATTGAAAAGGAAAAATTAAGAAAACCCCCCAGACTCGTGGGAAGACTGGCAGCTTCAATCATAATTTCCGGGGCAATTAGTCTAATCCCCATCATATTAGCCTCATACTTCATGGTTAATTATCTTGATTTACCCCTCTATGTGCTAATTGGATTAACACCCCTCTACTACATCCTAACAAAATGGGTCTTCAACTTTACATTCCTAGTAATGGTAAGAGCACAGCTAAAACCGGTTGAAGAGGGATCACACGAGGTAGACATGAGAAACAAGAACGTGAGAAACTGGATGATAAACGTGATGCTAACAAACTCCGCGACAAGCTTCATGGGAACCCCACCACTGGGACAAACACTCTTCAACACATTCATCTACAAATTCCTAAAATGCCAAATGGGACCCGGATCCACGGCAAACAAGATCTCTGACCCCTATCTGGTAGAAATGGGCACAAGCTCGGTGGGAGGAGCAGGCACCGTAATAATGCCTCACATCTCAGAAGGCAACAAATTATATCTCAAAAAAATAAAAATCGGCGACGGAGCGGTGGTGGGCGTGAACTCTCTCGTATTCCCCGGAGCAGAAATAGGAGAAGGCGCGGTCATCGGAGCATATTCCTTTGTACCAAGAGACACAAAAGTCCCACCGAACACTATATGGGCAGGAGTCCCAGCGAAACAAATTACCCCCAAACCGAGTAAATAAAAAGCAGCACGAAAAATGATCGAAAAATACAAAATTTTTATCATTTCTCATTCTTTAAAAATTGAAAGATTATCTACCAATAAGGTTTAACAGATTTATGAGGTGCAGTGTTTGAATAAACCATTTGAAGTGTATCATGGTGTGTATCTCATAGGTAGTTCTTCTATTACAAATAGCGCTGATTGTAGTGTGTACCTGGTGGATTGTGGAAAAGAAGAACTCGTTCTCGTTGACTCAGGTGCCGGAACCAGCTACAATCTACTGGTAAAGAATGCAGAATCACTGGGCTTCGACCTCACAAACCTAAAGGCGCTGATTCTCACACACAAACACATCGACCATATAGGTGCCGCTGCCAAGTTTAGAAGTAATTACGGCTGCAATGTAATTGCACACGAGTTAGACGCAAAAGACATAGAAGAAGGAGAACCGTTCCTAACCGGAGCCAAGTCCTATGGTGTAACCTTGGAACCCTGCCCCGTTGACATAAAACTAAATCAGCCCGAAACCAGAATCACCTTTGGCAAACTGGAATTCAATCTCATATGGACTCCCGGACATACTCCCGGCGGCATATCCGTGGTGGTAGATATAAAAGGAAAACGAGTTTTATTCGGGCAGGACATACATGGACCTTTAATACCCGAGTGGGGAGCAGACCTCGAACAGTACCGGGAATCCATGAAGAAGCTAATCAACCTAAAACCCGACATACTGTGCGAGGGCCATTTCGGGGTCTACGAGCCAGCAGATAAAGTTAGAAAATATATCGAAGGATATCTCAGACAGTACTCCCGCTAGGATTTATAAAAAGGTCGGAGTAGAAATTTAATATCTAAGTTAACCACTCCTCAATTATCCACTTCTCCTTCTCCCTAAAATTTATATAATTCTATGAGTCCACCACTTGACTTAAAAGTTATGGTTTAATCTAGTTTTTCTTGAAAAAGTTTACAGATTCTGATTATGGTTGGAGGCAAGTTGATAATGAAGGCTTTGGTTTTTAACGGTGAGAGAAAGGGTGAAAATTATTGCGATGCTGTATATGATATCTTACTGGAGGAACTGGAGAACAGAGATTTCCGGGTTGACAAATACATTCTTCGGGACACCGAAATAGCTAGTTGCCTAGGATGTTTTGGATGCTGGATCAAGACACCAGGAATATGCGTGATCAATGATGAGCAAATGGAAATAATAAGGAAAGCGGTTCAAAGCGACCTTCTGGTATTTCTTACCCCTGTGACCTTTGGCGGCTATTCCTCAGAACTCAAGAAAGCACTAGACAGACTTATTCCCATTATTTTACCTTATTTTAAAGAGATTGGTGGAGAGATACACCACGCAGCCCGCTATGAAAAGTACCCTTCAATCATAGCTATTGGAATCTTAACAGATCACGACGAAGAGAGTGAAAAAATATTTAAAAAACTGGTAAACAGAAACGTTATCAATTTCCACGCTCCTAACCACGTAGCCGAAGTAATACCAAAGGAACAGGACGCTGAGACAATAAGAGACAAAATAGGTAAAATTCTCAAAGAGGTGGGGGTGAAACAATGAACAAGCCAAAAAATGCACTGGTTCTGGTTGGAAGCCCCAAACCAAAAGACAGCAAATCTGAGGCACTCGGCCAGTTTCTTCTCGACAAGCTTAAAGAAAAGGGATTAGAAACAGAAATCATATCCCTCAGAAAAGCATTGAAATCAGGAGAAGGAATAAGTGAAATGCTCTCAGCGGTTAACCGCACTGACCTAATAATATTATCCAGCCCCCTTTACATCGATAGCTCCCCCTACATTGTGATTAAAGCAATGGAGTTAATAAACAAAAACAGAAAATCCAAAGAGCCCTCTAAAAAGCGGTTATTCTTTGCGATATCTAACTGCGGTTTCCCCGAACCTCTCCATAACGATACTGCTCTAGCCATATATCGCCGCTTCGCAATCGAGTCTGGCTTCGAATGGACAGGAGGCCTGGGTTTAAGCAGCATGAGTGATGCGACAGGCGCTCTAGAAATAACCGTAGATGCTCTCGCGGAAGGAAAAACCATTCCAGAAGAAGCACAAAACCTAGTAAAACTAGCGATTCAAATAGACCATTTTGCCGAATTTGCGAACAAAGGCTGGGACCAAGGAGCAAAAATGCAAGGAGTAGAAAATCTTAGAAGCCGACCCTATGAAGAATAAAAAGGGGAAGGAATAATTTCATACCCCTAACCAAGAGGGAGTTTTTCCAGCACTTGTTTTCAGGTCAAATTTTTCTTTAAGAATCCTTATTTAAGAAAGGTAATAAATAAGAATCTACGATTCAATCTAATTCGAAGAAAGAGGTGTAAATATTTTGAGCGAGAGTGAGGCCTTTAAGCTTTTTGAAAAGTTCACAAATGAAGGAATACGCATTCTACAAGATTTAGTCAAGATTAAAACAGTTGTTCCTCCCGGCAATAACTATGAAGAAATTGTCAACTACCTGGAATCCCAATTCTCCAGTCTAGGCTTTGAAACCGAAAGAGTTACTGTTCCAGAAGAAAAAATAAAGGAGATACCCTCGCCCCTGGAGGGACCCAGAGTGAACCTCGTGGTCAACAAGAGTTTTGGGGATGATAAGCCTTCCATAACTTTCTACGCTCACACCGATGTGGTACCAGTAGAGGAGGAGTGGAGTGTTCCCCCATTTGAGGGAGTAGTTAAGGAAGGCAGAATTTATGGACGGGGAACCAGCGACATGAAAGGTTTCATAGCCACGGTTCTCCTGGCCCTCAAGGTTATACAAGAACTCGGCCTAGAACCCAACTATAACATAACCTGCGTGATGTGCACGGACGAAGAAATCGGCGTCTACCCCGGAGTCTACTACCTAGCAGACAAAGGCTACATCAAAGGCGATGTTATATGCGGCGAAGCAGTCCACCAAATAATAGGAATAGGAACCGCTGGAAGCATACAGTTCGACGTTACGATTAAGGGCAGATCGGCTCACACCATGATGTTCTTCAACGCCATAAACGCCATAGAGAACACCGTGCCCGTCCTAGAAGAACTCCTAAAGCTTAAGGAGAGAGTCATGGAGAGGCGATCCGAAGTGCCAAGCATACCTACCCCCTTCGGCGACAGAATGATGCCCCTCTTCTCCATAAACGTGATAAAAGGAGGAGTCAAGGAAAACATTATTCCGAGCGATTGCAAGCTCACCGTTGATCGGAGATACATCTCAGAGGAAGACGAGGATGACGTGATAGCTGAGTTCATGGAGGCGATTGAGGCTGCAAAGGCCAAGAGCAAAGTCCTCTCAATAGAAACAAACGTAATAAGAGTGTACAAACCACTCAAAATCAACCCCGACGTGCCCATAGTGAAAAAACTCGCAGCCGCAGTAAAACACGTAACCGGAGGTGATGTCCTCTACATAGGCGCATCCGGCGCAACAGACATGGGATACGTAGCCGAAAAAGGGCACGATGTGGCAATAATGGGAGTAGGAGACCTACTATCCAATTCCCACGGAGCAGACGAAAGCATAAACATAGAGGATATGGTCAAATACGCAAAAGAACTAGTCCACCTACTATGCTTCCAAAAAATCTAAAACACACCCTAAACAGCGACCAGAGGAGCAGATTGAATACCAATTTTAATAATCTACATAAACTTTTATAACAAAAATAACCAATAAGAACGATAACAGCCGGCAACCTAAAAAAATAAAAGAAGTGAGATATGAGATGTCAATACCCGGTTACATTGATTATAAAAGAAGAGAATTCTGCAAAGACGTAAAATGCCGAATTCAATTAGAACTGGAAAAGCAGAAAGAAGGCTCCCAGGAATACGAAAGAATTAGAAATATTTGTAAAAACGATTGCATATACACCACCTACCAGTTCCACCACTGGCTCATCGACAAAGGATACCTAATAATCAGACCAGAAAAATAGCCACCAAATCCAAAAAGTGGATAGGTAACCCCCTACTTGAAATATCCTCCCGCCCTTAGACTAAGTTCAATCTAATTCTCGATAAATTAAAACATAATCCTCATCCCCAAAGGGTATTCCTAAACTTCTTTCCTAGTGTTCGACATAATTTTAAATCAAGTTTGAGAAGCATAGACAGATTTCAGCTTGAAGAGAGGCGACGCATGGACTATTCAGTTTTTTTAAACTTTTCTTTCAGAGAGTCTATCCACTCATCCAATGATCCCTTTATTTCAAACATCTTTCCCGTTTGAACTTTTTTTAGAAAACCATCTAGAAGCGTATCGGTGGCTTCCTTCCCTAACCCTCCAAAAATCTCGTCTAGTCTAGGCAAGAAATCAACAAACAGGTCACGATCCCCACTCCAATCCTCCAAGTTCCCATATTTCTCAATGAATTCATCGCTAATGGTTTCAAGTTTATTCTTAACTGTTTCGTCCCTATCCGCATATGCCCCAAAAATGAGATTATCATTAACCAAGAATACCAATTTCTTATCCTTCAAAAGCACGCTCTCAATATTACTACCACTAATATTCCTCCCAAAAGAAAACATAGCACTCAGAAAACCCGATATCAAATCCTCGTCGACTTCAGGGTTCCCATAGTCGCGAGAGATTACACACTCGCCACTTTTCCTAAACAAGTAAAAATTGTGAACCATTCTCTTCATCCCTCGTGTCGTTGTCTATTATTAATAGAAGCAGAAAATTCTATTAAATCTTATCGTTGACAATAAAAATGACATATGCGGCTTTCGCGGCTTTCTTATAACCAATTAATACTCATAAGACACCAACCATACACCACGCAGAATGGAGAAAAATTATAGCAACAAAAACCACAAATACACAACTCTAAAACTCCTAAAACTCACGAGCAAAAAGACACCGATAACAAGCAAAGCATTACTAAAATCTTGCACTTCTCCCCTCTCTATTGTAACCCTTGTTACCCCCTCACCCAAAAAATGATTAGTCCCTACAAAAAATTAGAAAAATTTGTTGAACAGCGTATAAATACCCGCATCAACTTGATAAATAAATTATTTACCAAAAAATATTCAATAATTAGATAAAGATTAGGTAGAAAAATGTGTCCCGGGCTACTGGGATAACACTTACTAAAGCACAAACGATTCTCAAATCTTACGGCGTTACTGCTTTGACTGCCTTCATGATGATGTCTGTGAACTGTTCCGGTGTTATATTCATTATCTGGTAGTGTTCTGTGTTAAAAACTTTCTCCACCTTTTCCCTTACCGCCTTTTTTTCTGCTGTTGTTCCTTGGAGTTCTCTTTCCATCGCGTCGATTGGTGATTCAGGTATTAGGGGGGCTGCGTGGATGGAGCCAGTTATTAGAATGTTGTAAATTTTTCCCTCCTTCACCAGCACGGTCACTCTTACCAGTGGCCCCTGACTGATCTTGTCCAGTGTCTCGCCTCTCTTCACATCGGGCGTGATGGGTGTGTTTTTGAACTTTCTTCCCTCTGTTCTCGCGTAAAACCAGTCCTCCGAGGTGAGCAGAGTCTTGATACTGTTGTAAAACGGGATATCGTCCCAGTAAATCTTGGTTGGAATGAATGTGACATCGAAAGCCTTCTCTACCCCCCTCTTGAGAACCGTCTCTAGTTCCTCAAAGGACACCTCTCTTCCCACTATCTTGTTGAAGAAGGTCGAACGGTCTCTGAGGGTCTTAGTTTCTTTGTCTGAAAACTTTTCAGGGGGCGGAGTAATAACCTTGTCCACCAGATCCCAGGGAACCTCGGTGAGTTGCACAGAGTTCCCAACCGCTAGAAAACTTGAAGACTCCAGTCCGCCCGCCAAGCCGAATTTTCTCCACACACCGTCATCGCAGAGAACCTCAATATCATTGATAGGCCTGAATCTGGTTTTAACACCGTACTCATCACTGATGGCGTCCGCGTAGGCTGTAAAAACTATCCTATAAAACGCCTCCAAGTAGGCGGGGCACTTAGGATGATTCCTACTAAACGCCACCGCGTTACCCGGACTACCCTTATCCGTCCAAGAGCAGCCGCCGGTCACGGTGCCCCGAACCCCCACCGAGACATTGTGCTTCCTAGCATATTCCAAGTCTAAATCCTTTTCCGGAGAAACGAAGTATGAGAAATTTACTCCACTATTGATCCAGGTTGCGAAAACGAATACACTGGGCGGAAGAATCCCCATAGGAATGCTCGCCATCACCGCTCCCCGAATAACATACTCTGGAGTATCAATATGCCAACTCAGGTCGGCCATCTCATCATCTTTCCAGCCACTCTTTCCGTCTTCCCGGCTCCACATTTTTTCAGGACACATCTATTAGCCCTCAAACAGTATGATAAGATACTCTACTGCTGCACAATTCCTTTAAATAAGGTATAAACAAACCAGCAGGAGTTAAAAGTTCTTCGGTGCGTCACAAGAGCTAAAAAAAGACACATTCAACTAATAAACGGCGAGCATTCAAGACTTCTGCTTCCACAAAAAAGAAACCAAAAACAATCTTTATTACTTCGGGAGTAGAGTGAGTGTGTTTTGCTTTGAACACATCCCTTTGAACCCTCCCCTTGGTGGTGCTTATATACCCCTTTTTAAGAAGTATGAGAAGAGGCTTCCAGATGGACGTATACTGGCTACTCACCAATCCCCTAATGTACGATATGCTCAACATACTATTCGGAATACTCCTAGTGGTTGGAATAGGACTGTTCATCTATAACCTAGTCCTGCTAATCATCTCCCACCGACGCACAGGTCCCATCATCAGCATGGCTATCAGCCTACTAATCGTCGGCATATCCGTGAGATGGGAATGGATCGTACCCCTCATCGCGGAAACCATGGGTGGAATAACACAATACATCAGTCTCTACTTATATCAGATGATTAGCCAATGGCTAGCCCAACACACAGCCACAACTACTGCATTCCTAATATTATAACTAAAAGTTAAAACAATGATAATACTTTAATTAGTTCTGTTATTAATGAAAAATTATTTCACTATTAGCCAGTTACATAAAAAACGGAGTCTAATTTGATAGAATAGTAGAATGGTCTCTAGGAAATTATTTGGTGAATTGCTTTTTTACTACTTTCGTGTATGTATTATGGGTTTCAGTAAATTATATAAGACATAGGCATATAATAATTATACGGTGTTATATGTGGCTAAGGACTTAACTACCATCCAAATAACTAAGGCAGTAAGAGAAGAACTGAAACAGCTCGGTCGGAAAGGGGAGACCTACGATGAAATTATAAGGAGACTGATTAAAATAGCTAATGACAATATGGGAGGAGAACATTGACCGAAATATTAGAAATCACAAAGCCTCTAAAGATAGGATACAAGCGGACATGTAATTGTCCTGACAATCACATAAGTTGCGTTAATGCAAAAGAGTGGGTAAAGGGCATGGTAACAATTCAAGCCTTCTACTATGAGGGCCGAGACATAAGAGACAAGGACACTCACCCGGCCGTATTCCCCATAGCTCTCCCCGCACACTTCATCAAGCTACTCACACACGAAGGCGAACTAGTTTTAGACCCATTCGTTGGAATCGGCACCACATTAGTTGCTGCACAAGACCTTAATCGAAATGCCGTTGGATTCGACCTAAACGAGGAATACATCAAAATAGCTAAAAAAAGACTCGCACAATCCCGCCTAGTACCCGGTACACAGCAAATTGCAATCGTTGACGATGCTCACAACATACCAGAATACTTGGAAAAAAACACCGTTTCTTTATGTATAACCTCCCCACCGTATGCAAATATGCTGAATCGACCAAGACTAAACAAAAGTATTAGAGGCGACCTGAGAAACAATGACCAATATCTCAAAGTCCAACAATATTCAAATGATCCCCGAGACCTAGGAACAATGAACCACAAGCAATATGCAGAGGCATTAGAAGAAATATACTCTGCAATACTACCACTTATGAAGCCAAGGGCTCACTGCATAATCAACATAAACGACGTATGGTGGAAAAACAAAAGACACCTAACCCACACATACGTTATAGAAGCTTTGCAAAAAGCGGGATTTGAATTTAGAAACACCTTTATCTGGGATAAAAGAGACCTCGTAAATAGAGTCGGAATCTTCGGGTGGCCAAATAATTTCATATCTTTGGGAGCAACCATGGAATATATCCTCGATTTTTGGAGACCCCCCTAGTCGCGGCCTAAAGTATTCGCTGAATAATTTCAAAGCATTGAGGCAAATACTTGGGTAATATTCTAAATCCGGTTCCATGATCATGCAATCTTCCATCAGGATAGTGTCCAATCCGTACATCAATCTTCAAAAGATCCTCCCTAACGAGCTCAGAGAAACGTTCAAAACTAAAACCATCAAGCAAATAAGCTTCATTAAACCAAAACTGCTCCACTTTACCTACAAATTGGTTATCTGCTAAAACATAGACAAGCTTATGATACTTTGCCTCAAACACCCTCTTTAAGGTCCTATCCTCATAATACGCCTTAACCCTTGGATTGTTAGCAATGTATAACCGTTTGCCTTCAACGGTTAATTGCAAACCAACACTATTTGGCTTAATCGAATCCACAGTTACATGCAACTCCTTCTCCGAAATCCTCTCTTTTCGTGATTCGTATCCATAAACCTCCAATAAAATACTATTAACCTCTTTAGGCTCAGGCGATTTAGTAAACAGCGTAAGCATCGAAGTTGCACTCTTTCTACCCGATTTCAACTCATAAGTGCTAAAATCCGGACCCGCAATGTTATTCTCCGTTATTCCCAACAAGTCCTCCAAAGTTTTACCAATCCCCGTAGGTCCACCACGATGAGAATCCACATAACCCATTTCCTTAATTTGCAACATTCTAAGTTTAAAGTCATCATACTCCAATTCAAATTCACCCTTACATCCCATCAAAGTGATTCAAAATTAATTATGCAACAATATACAATTTTCGCCTCTCTAATTATACTACTTTTTAGGAAACTATCCTTAAAAAACTAGTTCTGAATAGGAACAATATAACTAATTTTAAAACCCAACCATCAAAATAGTAACAGCCTAACGCAACATTATCAAGGCTAGAAATGACGTTACTTGGAAAATTATTACACAAAATATAACTGAGGCTCATTCCGTTCAATTTGCTTTTTTAGAAAAACAATCACTCTTTTGGCCACATATTCCTCCTTCTTGTATGAACGCTCCACACTCACTACTTTTGTAGATAACCAAATCCGCACCAGAATACACTCAACCATTACCAAAGCGTTCTCCACAAGAATCACAATATAATCCAAACTACAAATAATTAATGATAATCTTATTAATATTCGAAAACCTATCACCAAAAGGGTTAACAAAATTTTTCTCCTTTTGTGACGATATTCCCCGGTCAATTCAGGAGTCCAAGCACTGTCATAGACCGCTATAAAGATAGAGTTATGAAAAGACAGTACCCGCAATAATACAAAAAAGTATATTTATATACATGTATACATTAAATCGGTGTGGTGATTTGATTGAGCGAAAGCACAACAGTGAGAGTTTCTAAAAATACACTCGAAATACTTGAGCATTTTAAAGAGGCACTAGGAGCGGGAAGCATCGATGAAGTCATACAAGTATTGATAAAACGGCACCGCAAAAGCATACTGGAAAAAACTATCGGCTTGGACCGGGGCGGATTAACCCCGTTCACGGAGGAGGACCGTGGTGAGGATCGTGGTTGACTCCTACACTTGGATTGAACTGTTTATAGGCGGAGAGTCTAGCAGGAGAGCCGAAGAGCACATTGAAATGGCAAACGAAATATACACACCAGACATCGTCCTTGCGGAGATCGCGCGCAAATATCTAAGAGAAGGATTCAACAAAAGTGTAATCTCGAAAAGATTGAAAACCATCTCCGAAGCATCAAAAATAGCCACCATAACGCCAGAGATAGCCTTAGGTTCGGCGGAATGCTACATGCAGCTTTTACGCAAGGCAAAAAATGAAAAACTGAGAACCCCGAGCCTCTTCGACGCCATAGTGTTAGCCATTACAAGACATCTAAAAGCAAAAGTTCTTACTGGGGATGAACACTTCAAAAACTTACCGGAAACACTATGGTTAGAATCATAGATAAAGAGACGAAACAGAAACTAACTAACCACCCTTCCAGATTGGATCCTGGATTACCCCACCTGAAAAATCTCTGAATGACCCAAAACCCGTTCAACCCAAACCGAAACGAAAAAATTAAACGAATTTGCGAAAATCGATAGAAGAAGCTATGATACGTGAGCCATCCCGCCTGTGCAAAGGAACTTTTCACTAAAATAATGAAACACGTGAGGAAGCTCTACACCAAGAAGTAAAAGAGGAAACTAAACCTAAAAATAAAAAGTATAAAAAGATTTTTGAACTATTTCGATTACAAATCAAAAAAGAAAAACAAGACAATTCAATTTTCAAGAAGTCCACACACAACTAACTTTGCTAGAGATAAAAGATAAGAAGGCACTAGAACTACTCATATTAAATAATCGTTAATATAAAAACATTGAATAAACAGATTTTTCAAAAGCAGTTTGGGAAATCTTATTTTTTCTTTATTTGCTGTTATGCAAAGTAAAATTGAAATATTCGTGAAATATTAGTGCTGATAGGAATATATCTGGAGAGGTGATTTAAGATGGAAGAGTGCAGGATGTTGATAGATGGGAAGTGGGTTAAAAGTGAAAACACTATAACCTCCATTAATCCCGCCACCGAAGAAGTGATAGGCACCATATACTGCGCTAGCAAAGAACAGGTAGAAGAAGCCGTAAACGCTGCAGAAAAAGCATCCCGCAAATGGAGCGAGCTAAGCCTGTGGAAACGAGCCAAATACCTGAAAAATATGGCAACCCTAATGAAAGGGAAAGCCGAAGAAATAAAGAAACTGATAACAATTGAGATGGGCCGCCCACTATTTGAGTCCCGAATCGAAGTCAGCGAAACCGCGGGAATGACCAACGACCTTGCCGAAGAAGGAAAAGCCTACCTAGCCGGAGAAACCCTGCCCATCGACAGTAGCATATACCCCAATAAAATCAGCTTCACAATAAGAGAACCAGTAGGAGTGGTAGGCATCATAAAACCATGGAACTTCCCACTGCAACTCCCCATGTGGGCCATTGCAGCCGCACTCCTAGCCGGAAACACCATTGTCTTCAAACCCTCAGAACTCACACCCTTCGTAGGCGCAGAAATCGGCAAAATCGCACAGGAAGTCGAACTACCACCCGGAGTATTCAACGTAATACACGGCGACGGAACAGTAGGCGGAATGCTGGTACAATCAAACGTAGACATGATATCATTCACAGGAAGCGCAGAAGTCGGCAAAAAAATAATGCAAAACTCGGCAAACAAACTTCACAAACTATCCCTGGAACTCGGCGGCAACGACCCCTTCATAGTACTACCAACAGCAGACACCGAAGAAGCAGTAAATGCCGCAGCCTGGGGACGATTCACCAACTGCGGACAAGTATGCACAAGCCCCAAAAGAATAATCGTACTGGAAGAAATCGCAGATACCTTTGTCGATAACCTTGTAAAAAAGGTATCACAGCTAAAAATAGGAAACGGCTTAGACCCCGCCACCGATATAGGACCAATGGTGAGCAGTGATCAACGCAACAAACTAATATCCCAGGTAGAAGACGCCGCAAAACTCGGAGCCACAATAAAACTGGGAGGCAAAGTCCCACCAAACCTCGCGAAAGGATATTTTTACGAACCAACCATAATCACAAACGTCAACAAGAAAATGAAGGTAGTAAACGAGGAAGTATTCGGGCCAGTGGCCACAATCATAACCGCCAGAACCACCGAAGAAGCCGTAGAAATCGCAAACAACACCAGATACGGACTAGGCGCATCGATATGGACCCAAAACCTGGACGACATAATGAACCTCATGCAAAAAATAGAAGCAGGAATGATCTGGATAAACGAGATCAACACAGCGTACACAAACGGGCCCTGGGGCGGGGTAAAAGAGAGCGGAATGGGAAGAGAGCTAGGAAGAGAAGGAGTCCTCGAATACACCACCCTCAAACACATCAACGTAGACTACGGAAAAAACAAAACACGACCCTGGTGGTTCCCCTACAAAAAAGAATAGAACAAATAAAGAAACATCAATGAACAATGAGTCTATTATTTATTATATGATGATTCTTTTATGGGTTTATTGATTGTTAACTCGAGTTTTTCCTCCACTTCTTGGAGCGTTTTTGGTAGTCCCTGCCTTCTGATGCGTAG
>DXJA01000217.1 GCA_019056875.1 Candidatus Jordarchaeum madagascarense | reverse complement strand
CAATATTTATTTATCTATCATAAAATACTACTGAAAATAGTAAGTTTTTTTAATGAGAACATACAAATATATATTGACATCAAGACCTGCTAGCATTAGTATTGGAGGATGCGTGTATCTGGAATAAAACTCTTATGGTGAACGATATGATTTTAACATCTGTTAAAAAAGTGGGAGGAGACGACCTTTTTGCATCAATAATTGAGGAAATTGGTGGCGAAAACGCTGTAAAAGTTGCTAACGCTTTATCAGATAAAGATGAAGCTACGGACGAGGAGATTGCAGAAAAAACTGAAATGCGTTTGAACGCTGTGAGAAAGGTTTTGTATAGGCTATATGAGAATCGACTTGCATCATATAGGAGAACCAGAGACACTAGAACAGGCTGGTTTATTTATTTCTGGAAGCTATATCCAGAAAAATTAAGAAACCTCATAATTTCCAGAAAGCATATGGTGTCACAACGACTTAAAGAAAGGCTTGAATATGAAAAAGGAAACATGATTTTTCATTGCGGTAATGGTGACTGTGAACAATTAACTTTTGAGGGAGCAATGGATGTTTCTTTTAAATGCCCCAAATGTTCCGGAGTCCTAGTGTTCGTTAGGAATGACAAGTCAATTGAACTTCTAGAGAATAAAATCGAAGAACTAGAGGAGGAACTAAGGAACCTTAAATTTTGAAAGTCTCCCACTAAAAGAACTAGTTTTTTCATTATAGTTTTTAAGAAGACGAAAAAATTCTAATATGTTAACTTTTGCAGGAATAAATGCTTTTAAGATTTAAAGAAACAAGATTAATTTTTTGAAGAAACCAAGTTATGAAAAACTTCAAAAGAAATTACATATTTTTAAACTCATGGCGCAAGTCTTTTTAATTCCAGAAAAAATTTACGGCCCACAAGAAGAATTAGCGTTGCGTTCAATAAGGAGTAGTATTAACAGGGAAATCTCTGAATTGAAAGTTAAAATGAGGAGTATAGAGATTAATGAGAGGGAATGGATTCAATTAGCTTTAGAGGGGGAAGACGCAGAGGCAGCTAAAAACTTTCTAAACTACAAGTATGGTTCAATTTATGGACTAAACGAATTGCGTCAAGGTTTGACTTGTAAAGGTAAATTGATCGAACCAACAAAGTTTGGTTACGGTGTGTATGTTGACATTGGTTTGCTTTACAATAATAAGGACGCATTTATTCCTCTTTACATGTTAAGAAAGCAGTTGTTGAATAATATTCAAAAATCTCTACGTAAGATTATTGATAATTTTGCTCTTATTGAAAATTTCCCGCTTGAATTAAAAATTATGAATGTTAATCTAGAAACTCATAATATTGAGGCGAAACTAAGCGAAAATCAGGTATCTATTTTTAAAAAGTGGATAAATAGTTCATTAGATAGGATTATAATTTGTGGTTCTACACGCCAACAAGCAAGGAAAGCGATTATTAAATCTGGCCATTTACAGGATATACTTTCTATTGAACGTTTGGGGCTTCTAGAACAGGCTGTGGTTTGTAAATACGACACCGAAGCTCCGGGAATAATTTCAGAAATTGGGAAATTTCTTCCAAGGGTACCAATGAAAGCTTTCCTCCCTAAAAGAATTCGATCCTTTATTAGTTAACTATTTAAATTTCCTTGAAAATGAAATATATTTTTATCAATAGTATTTATATTACGGGTTTTTAGGAACTAATACTATTTATGTTGTTGTGGGTAGCCTGTAATCTTTTTTAGGGAAGAAGTTCTAGCCTGTCTTAATTTTCGTCCTAATGACATTTTATTCCTATTACGGTTAGAATCATGTGTTTCCTGATCTTAAGGTAAAAATTTGTATTTCAAGTTGCGAACTTTTTTCCGTCTTTGCTGGGAATTATTTTCATTTTTGCGGCTTTAAATTCAAAATTGAGTTCTTGCCCTTCGTAGTACCCATTTAGAAACACGGCCAGAGCAGCTATTTCCGAGTGGGGTTGATTAGTTATAGATACATTATAAGTTGCGAGAGAATAAATTTCTCTTGGAACTTTTGGTCCACCCACCACTATTAGCTTATCTTTAGGAGAATTACGTATCTTTTCAATAACTTTTAGTAGAGGTAGTCCATACATTGTCAGGTGGATTATTTCTCCTTCCTGTGAAAGCCAATATTTTATAACTTTTTTCCACTCACATCCGGTTTTTATTAAAAAATCGCCACCAAAGTTTTCGGTAACCCTGTTAACTCTTTCACATAATTTTTTATCGGGAACACCGCTAAAAAAAATTCCATCCATACCAAAAGCTCTTGCAACGAGAGCAGTATGGGTTGATATACGCAAATCTCTATGAGGGCGATGATTTAACCTCAATGCAAATAGTTTTTGCTTTGATATCATTGATTTATTTAACTTGGGATTAAAATTATATTTGTTATTGTTTGAATTCCCCATTGGTATACCTCAGAAACAAAATATGTTTATTGATAGATTTTTTAAGCATAATTCAAGTTTCTTAGATACAGTAAATAAGGAAAAACATTTTTAACTAGTGCATTAAATTTTTTTTAAACATATTATTGAAAAATTATTCTATGGTATCTAAGTTCATATTATATGAACCGCTTATCATTATCTGCTATTTTTTCTTTTTAATGTTTACAACATCACCTAAGGTTAACTCTTTAAGGCTATCTTTAGAGCCAACAGCTTCACTCTTTGAATCTGATGGAGCATGAATATTAATTTGAAGCTCTTTTTCTAATTTCCTAACTAATATTTGGGAAGGACTCATTTTACCTGTCTCAATTTTCTTTATGATTGAAACTCTTTCATTGATTCTACTTGCTAATTCTTCATGGGATAACCCCTTTTCTTCTCGAGCTTTTCGAATTTTTTCTGTATAATTATCTGCTAATTCATATGAAGTTGAAAGGACATCGTCCTTGCTTCGAGGTTTGGTCTTGGGTTTTTTTATGACGCTATTTTTTTGGGCTCTGATAATTTTTGGCGTTTTAGGCTTTTGAGGTTGTGTGGTTGGTGTCTTTAAAGAATCTCCAAACTTAGCACAGTTTTGACAAACTATTAGATTAGCACCTTCGATGATGACTTTTTTAGCTTTTCCTATTATTTTTTGTCCACAAACCTCGCACAACAATAATAAAACCTCCTTACATAAAACTATAAAAAACGACATAATAAAATATTTTATTTTTTACAAGAGTTTAATGCAAGAGAGATTATTCCAAAATTTTTCAATAATCGTTTGATAAATAAGTATTTTAACCTATTTATATTTCTATGGAATTCTTCGAAATATTGAACCATTAAATGTTTTTTACAAGTTTATGATTAATTGGATTTTTTATTTAGAAGATTGGGCATAAAAAGTTTTTAGTGCATTTTTGGGATTTGGGGTACATTTGGAGAGGGCAAATTCCTGAAAAAACGGGTTAGGCTTCAACCGGAAAGAAGCCCTATGAATGCTCCT
>DXJA01000216.1 GCA_019056875.1 Candidatus Jordarchaeum madagascarense | reverse complement strand
TTTTGAGGGGCGATTGTTTTAACTGTTTGTAAATGTACTCGGATATTTTTTCCACTGTGGTTGCTTCGATGGGCAGGAGTAATGCATCGTCCTTTGGAAAAATGTATCTTCTCTTGTTCGCTATAACTTCCATCTCTTTCCCCATTTCTTTGATTTCGATGTCCTCCGCTTTGGTGGGGATAAGTATGTGGTGATCCATTTTTTGGCAAATATCCCTTGTTATGTTTCTAACATCCATAAAGTCCACTATCATCTGCTGACTGTTTAACTCATCCGATTCAATCCCAATAGTTACCCTATAGTTGTGACCGTGCATCCTTTCACATTTTGGGTGGCGCATTAAGAAGTGGGCTGCAGAAAAATTCAAGTCAGTCCTTTCCACGATTAGTTTATACTTCATCTCTTCTACTTCCTAAAATGTTCTTGTTTTGGTTATATCCTGCTCGATGTCCAAAACTTCGTCCCTGTACTTCTTTGCAACAGTTTCCGCAAAAACTTTTAACTCTTCCTCACTAACCCCCAGTTCCTGTAATCCCAGTACTTTAACCCCGGGAGGAGCACCTTTAACTCCTATGTTTAGAGCCAAGTGAATCTTGCCTGAACCAGATGAAATAGTAGCAACCGCAACGTTAAGCTTTTTGCCATCACGGTATAGATCAGTTCCTTCCCTCTGCAACTCGACACGCTTCATTGATTCCAAGTTTTCCTTCACTATCATCGAAAGTATCCTGAGACGATGATACATAAGTCTTAGTGATGGAGGCTGCTGGTCAAAGTGTTCAATAATAAAGTTGATAGCATCATCTGAGGAAATCACCAGTTCTCTTTTTTCTCCCTCCTCAATGAAGTCCTTAACGTCAACAAGCTCATTCCTCCTCACTCTTAAAGGTCCCCTAAATATTAAAATTGAATCACCTTGGATTTTGAAATTGGTGAGGGTCCATAGAGGCTCTATCTGTTCTCCACTGTATGTGATAGTTTGATCAAAAGATACGATAGCAATTTTTATCGCTTCTTCCTCTATTAGCTGAACGCTGGCCAAAGGTTTATTCCTCCGCAAAATCACTCAAATTATTCAATCCTTATCTATAAATATTCCATATTTATAGATATAAAAACAAGCTAAAGTTTTTAGTAATTTTCAGAGAATCCCTATGATTTTATGGGCTTGAATAGAAAGAGAAATATCATTTTTGCCAAGATACTTTGAAGCTGCCTCTGTAAACTGGAACAATTGTTTTATTGTGGGCTTCTCAACTTCACCGAAAGGTGTTACAATCTGTATGCATAGGGGGCATTCCATCTTGGCTAGCTCCATAGCATACCACTCAATATTTTCTGTTTTTGTCTCGGATGTAACTACAACCTTGGCAAAAGTCTTGGCTTTAACCTCCTTAAAGATTCGAATAGTTTCAAACTCTTTCTCCACCAGGGCGCTCCAGTCTGAAGCGGCCCTTGAGGATTCATCTTTGATGTCACAGCAACAGTATTCAAAAAGATCAGCCATTTTAGATGCACATTGGGGCAAGGAACCGTTGGTTTCAAGGTAAAGCGTGTGTCCCTCTGAGAGGAGGGATTGTGAAACTTTCTTTATAAAATCTGTTTGGAACAATGGTTCGCCACCCGTAAATGAAACCGAGTGAAGATCCGAAGTTTCTAGCTTTTTCACATACTTAATCAACGAGGAAGAGTCCATGGGGTTAGAAAACACTGCAAACTCTCCGGCTCCCGGAGTTTCTTCTATTCTGAATTCTTGTATTTCTGGATTTTGAGCTCCAGGCGAATTGCGTCTCAGAGAGTGCTCTATAGGATGTCGCACCACCTGCAGCCCTTCGTTCCGAGTTCTCCGAGGGCTAGGTTGCAGCCCGCGAACCGCACGATTCGACGGAAGAATAAATCATATCCTTCCTATATCTGACGCTTCCCATAACACGAGCCACTTACACTGCCTCCTTCCCCTTTACCTCCCTGAAAGGGATTTGGTAGGAGGAGAACATCTCAGCGACCCATCCCTTATCCAAGAACATCACCTCAAACAAACAAGGTTCTATTTTTATAATAACTCCGCTCATTTCTGATTCAAATTCCCTTCCATTTAAATTTGTTTGAGCCGCCCATTAAACCATTAGCATATACTTTTATTCATAAAGCTTATGTATCTGTTTCCACTTTTGTTGATGTTGACTTAAACGAGGCTGATTTCTATGTCTTTAGTAGGACTTTTGATGGGTAAGCTTGAAGTTCTGCTCTGCAATGCGAGGTCTATTGAGCAAAACAAGATGATGGTTGAGGAACCAGGACCGAAAAGCTATGTGAAATCAACAGCGGTCATACTCCTAAGTAAGGAGGATATGGGTGGTCGTGGCATTAAAAATGGGGATAATGTTAAGGTGACCACAAAATTCGGAACAGTAGTTGTTAGTGCTTATGAAACGGACGAAACAAAAAAGGGATTAGCGCTCATGCCTAACGGGCCATGGTTCAATTCGATAACAGATCCCGACATAGATGTAACTGGAAACAACTCTTGCTATGTGTTGAACGCCAGTATAGAAACTACAAAGGAAGAAGTACTAGACCCGGAAAAACTCTTTGAAAAATTGCTGGGAAAGGAAAATGATGAGTGAAACAATTCTTTTGAAGAACGGATTTGTGTTTGACCCCAAAAACAATGTAAATGGAGAACGTATGGATGTAGCCGTCAAAAACGGAGTGATAGTTGAATCGGTCAACGAAAAGCAAGCCCAGGTCATAGACGCTACTGGAAAAATGGTTTTTCCTGGTGGTATAGATATTCATACTCACATAGCCTCACAGCACGTTAACTTTGGACGCATGTTCTATCCATCAGTATCAGGTAAGGTTCTTTTCACAGCCCCTGAAATAGGCATGGTGTACTCAAAAATGGGCTACACTTTCGTGGTTGAAGCCGCAGTATCACCAACAAAAGCCTTACACACGCACTTGGAATTCTTAGATATACCCCTATTAGACTATGCTTGTCTGCTATTACTAGATACCTACTGGTATTTACTGGCTGCAGTGAGAAAAAAGGCGGTAGAAGAGGCTGCCACCGTAGTTTCATGGCTTCTCGAATCAACCAAAACCTACGGAGTCAAACTGGTTAACCCACTAGCAAGCGAAGTGTGGAGTCTAAAAAAAGAAATGACAAGTATAGAAGAACCAATAAGACACCTTGGGGTATCCCCCCTAGACGTCATCCAAACATTAACAAAAGCAAACGAGTATCTGGGACTACCCCACCCGATTCACATACATCTCAATGACGCAGGGAAACCCGGAAACTATGAAACAACCCTAAAAACACTAAAAGCATTAGAAGAAATAACCCCAAAGAAAAAACAAAGATCAATACACCTGGCACACGCCCAATTACACAGCTACGGAGGAAGCAAAACAATCGAATCCAAGGCGGATCAAATTGCCGAGTACATAAACAATCACCCAAACGTAGAAGCAGACATTGGACAAATGATGCCCCACGAAACGATAAGCCTCTATGCAGACACCCCACTCCTAACCAGAACCGCGAAAGAAAAAAACATATTCACCGACCAGGTTGAGATGGAAGCAAGCTTCGGAGCGGTACCCACAAAACAAGAAATGGACAAGATCGGCAGCGCAATATGGGCGACAGGACTAGAGTTTGCACTCAGCATAAAGGACCCTTGGCAAGTACAATTATCCGTGGACCATCCCAACCAAGCACTAATCACGGACTATCCTCAAATCATAGCATGGCTCGTAAGCAAAAAAACCCGAGACGAAGTCCAACTAGAGGTAGACACATCTTTACCCTCAATTGAAAGAGAGTACTCCCTCAACGAAATTGCAATAATAACCCGAGCAAGCCCTGCACAATCACTAAGCTTACCAAACAAAGGAAACTTCTCAGCAGGATCGGAAGCTGATATCGCTATATACGATTTCAACCCGGAAACACAAGACCCGACAAAGGAAGCAGAAGCCCTAATAAAAGCCTTCTCCCAAACATCATACACCATAAAAAGCGGAGTAATCGTTATGAAAGACGGAGAAACCATTGAAAAACCCCGCGGAAAAGCTTATTGGGCGCATAGAGACGGGGTTGAACTCCCTGAAAAACGGAAAACAGAAATGGAACGATACTACTCACTAGACATCAATAATCTTAAAATACCAAAAGAAATGCCCTACAATCCAAATGAAATAAAATATT
>DXJA01000215.1 GCA_019056875.1 Candidatus Jordarchaeum madagascarense | reverse complement strand
TTGCAACAGATTTATAATTAAAAATTTTATATGATTATTTCTTGAATCGTAAAACCTCATAGTGGTTCTGATGAGTTTAATCGATATGCATATTCACACCACATTTTCTCCCTGTTCTAGGATTAGTATTTATGAGGCTTTGGTCACCGCGCTTGACCTAGGACTGACTGGAATCGCAATAACCGACCACGACACCATGGAAGGTGCTTTGAAGGCAAACCAGATTGCAAGCAAATACGAAATAAAAGTTTTCACAGGATGCGAAGTAACAGCGTTCGAAGGCCATATACTCGCCTATGGTGTCTCAGAAAGGCTTCCCATAAATCTTTACGCGCAGGATGTTATTGAGAGGATTCATAGTTTGGGGGGAGTAGCGGTGGCTGCCCATCCCTTCAGAAATATGGAAAATAGTTTAAACAACAAAATTTTTGAACTAGACCTGGACGGTGTTGAAGTGTTTAATCATGTTCCCAAGAGGAGCGTAAATAAGGAGGCAAGAAGCGCAGCTATTGAACTTGGAGTTGCACAAATAGGTGGAAGTGATGCACACGATTCTAAATACATAGGAAGAGTTGCCACTCTATTTAAAGATGAAATACCTGATGAAGATTCTTTAATAGAAGCTATAATAAAAAAAACTTGTAAACCGGTTGTACCCCGAAAAAGCCCAAGGCACAGGTCAAGATAAAAAAATAGATTTATCTATGATTTGAAATAAAAAGTACTGCAAAATTTAAAAGCGAAACTAATATTACCCTAATTAATTCAAAAAGGAGGCATAATTATCCGATTCGCTTCAACAGGATTGGGTAGTCATCCAATAACCGACGCAAAACAAGCGGCATTGGATATTGTTCAATCTGGAACAAGGATTCCCTATTTCCCCCAAACAGTAGAAGATGACATGATATTCCAGTTTCACAACATAATTCCTGGACTTATTTTCAATAAAGGATCCGCTAAAATAAATTTCAGCGACCCTAGGGTGGTAGAGGGGATAGATGATTTTCGAGGCAGATTAGCTCTCAAAAAAATTAATGTGGAGCCTGCCGGGTTATCATTGGAAGAAAAATACCTTAAGGGATTTTATGCTCTGGAAGAAGTGCTACAAGAAACAGAGGTAGATATTTGGGGTATTAAAGGGGAATTAACTGGACCCCTTACAGAGGCTTACAGTATAGAAATATTACCTTGGAAGAAAAAAGCTATTCTCGACGAGGAAATTTTTAAAATAATCGTGGATACAACCGCAGAGACTGCATACTGGCTTTCTAATCAATTACTAAAACTTACAAGAAAATTTGTTGATAAAAGAGGAGAAACCATACTACTTTTCGACGAACCATTATTACCCCTATGTTTCAAGGATAGCACGGATCTAGAAACGATGATAAATGCACTCAACTCGGTTCTAAGTAGAATCAAGTGTAGAAAAGGCATTCACATATGTGACAATCCAGTAACGGTTATAGATAAAATACTTGAATTGGAGATAGATTACTTCTCATTTGACGCAAGAAGATACCCAGCCACGCTGGAAAAAATAAAAAGTGAAACACTTCAAAGATATCTGGAAGATGGTAAAGGTTTTGCATTTGGATTAACGCCCAACTCACCTGAAGAATTATTTGGGGAAGAAAACATATACGAAATCCAGAGAGGCAAAAAAGATCCGACAGATTTTATACCCGAGTCCAGCGAAATCAAAAACAGGATGGAGAAAATAATTTCTTCAGTTGAATCTAAAGTCAATATAAAATCTCTGCTTGAACAATCTCTAATAACACCCCAGTGTGGATTTCGAAACTTCAACATTCCAAACCCCACAATAGGGGAACAACTGGTAAAGAATCTCCTAGAACTACAAGAAAAGGCAGCGGAAGAAATAAGAGAAAAATATAAAATAAACTGATTTAAAATATTTTTATCCTTTTTTCTTATCCGTCTTAAACGAGCTCACCAAGTCCCGAAGATGTGAAACCATTTCTTCTTTCAGGGGCTCAATAGACGCAATATCGAGATCTGGGCTTTCCTTCAAAAATTCAATAGCCTGAACCACCCCATTCTCGACAAGCACTCTAGGAATAAAATCTTCTGCCAGAAAAATGCCTTCGGGAGGATTGACGCGCTCCAACTTTCTTTCAACGTTCTCCTTACCAAAAATACTCGTTTTGCTTTCCTTGATTGCATATAACACGTGCCCCGAAATGACAAGTTCTCTAATTAATCCCTGTGGAACTTCGATCTTCTCAAGCTTGGCCATAATTTCATCCTCTCTTAAACTCGGCTTCTCAACATAAGCCGTAGTGGCTGTGTGCCTAGGTTCTGACCTAACAACTATTTTTGGCTCTGGTTTTGGTGCTGGTTTTGGTGCTGATTCTGATATTAATTCTGGCTCTGACATTGATGCCGTTGTTTGGGTTCCTGTTTCTACAGGTCCCTGTATTACTGGTTTTGGTTTTTTGGTAGGTTTCATCCCTATTAGGGCAAGAAAATCTGCTTCTTCGTCTGTTTCGTCCATAGCTACTACTTTATAAGCGAATCCATATTCTGTTCTGAGAGCCGCTGCTCTACGGGCCCCGACGAATTTTTTGCGTACCGGGCTGTTTTTTCCTTTCCAGAGATAAATTTTTTTGTTGTTCTCAGCAATAACTATAAGTACTCTATCACTTGTTAGAATGCTCTTATCAAGTTGATCTATGTTGTCAACTTCTCCGTCTCCTTTAACGTCATAGACTAAAAGGCTCATCATAATCACTTTCTTGCGCTTTTCCTTTATGCATAAATTATATTTTAGTAGTTTAAAATATTTCTCTTTATAACTTTTAATTGTTTTTTATGTTTTTTTATCTTTCGGGAATTTTTAAATCTGTTAAGCTAGTGATAACACTACACGTTAGTTTTTTTTAAAAAT
>DXJA01000214.1 GCA_019056875.1 Candidatus Jordarchaeum madagascarense | reverse complement strand
TCTGGGAACTATTTATGAAAAAATATATTTATGTTAAAGGGGGTGCGGAATGTGGGTTTTAATAAAACTTTCATATATTTATTTCATATTCCATCCGAACCGCGTAATCCTTAATGTTTCACACGCGCTACCTCAAAATATTTTAAGAAGGCGAGTCTTTCTTCATAGAGAAAAGATTTGATTTCTCCTTCTCCGCTTTCCCACGTTTTTCCCTGGTCTTGGGAATAGAATAGAGTTCCGTCTGTTTTTTCAATATACAGCTTCCCTTGTTCTTCATCAATGAAGATCCGTGGATAAAATTCTGGACCTGAACTTTCATATTCCTTCGAGTCATAAAGTTCCTTTTCATATGAGTACGTTTCAGTTATAAGAACCTCTTCCCATGTCTGGTTTATCAATTTTTCAAGAACATGATTAATGGATAAATAGACGGGCTTGGAATTCTCCTGACTTAAGTAACTATCTGAAGATATTTGAATTAGTCTGAATTCACCATATTTTTCTCTATTTTCTGGTTTAACAGGGGGTATCTCTCTCTTGTGTAAAGGAGTTTGAAATTCTCTGCTAATTTTTTCAACTCTTTTAGTAAGCTCTTCCCCTAAAAATTCCTTCCACACAAGAACCGAGGAGGGTTCCGATAGTACATCACCCCGGGTCACGATTTCTCCGAAGTTTTTTTCTGCCCAGATTTTGACACATTTAAAAATTATTTTTTCATCCAAACCTATTTTTGATTTCATCTCTTTCAAATCAGAAAATCTACTCTCTAGGTGTGAATAGCCAATCCTATTCATAAATGAAATCGGATCCTCTTTAAAGGCTTGAATCAAATTTTTTCTCATGGATTTATCCCGGCGAATCCACTTCAAAAGAGCCGAATTAGGATCATGTTCAAGCAACAAATCAGAAAAAATATCTCTCAGAACCTCCTCGGAACTTTTGGTATAAACTTCAGAGAGAGAGCGTAACAAAGTTCTTAAGGTTGATAGATCCGGATGCAGAATAGACTTCTCCCTAGAATATTTGACAAAAACATAGTACCTTAAAGAAGGACTAAGAGTTCCCATAAACTCGGCTAACTTGAATAAAATCCACGAAAAAAGAACCGATCTCCTCTTGGGAACTGCGCTAGATTTAATTAAATTTCCAAATAAAGAGTAATACTCTCTACTCGTTAATGATAAGTAAATATCATCGAGATAAATAATAGAGTCCTCCCAAAGTGCTACAACATATAGTGTTGCATTATTCTTTTTGGGAAATATTCTTGAACCTTCAAAATATATACTTACATCCGCTTTTACGTATCTGTTCGGGGTGAAAATCTCTTCCAAGAGTTCTCCACAAATCGAATCAACTTCAGAAGATGGGGGAGGTAAAGGTTTTTTCAGTTTAAAATACTTATCATAATCGCCTCGATTGTAAATTCCAAGAACTTCTAGTGATTGCTTTTTCCCCACGTTTTTGACACTGTATTTCTCAAAAGTACTCTCCAGATACTGACTCAGTAACTCCACTTTTTTTTCTAAATCTTTCATTTGAGATCTATTATAAGTTGAATCTTTATCTAAAAAAACTTATGGTAACTTTTTTATAGCCTCTAGGAAAACTACAATTTAAAAATCAATCCACAGATTGAAATCATATCTCGTTAAACATAAACAGTAAGTTTAAATAAAATTACAAAAAAGGCATTTAAAAAATAGTATAAAAATTACTGTGCTAACTCGAAATTCCTAATTCAACATCTTTATATTCCTAGATAAAACTATTAGTTGAGGGGTGAAGACTTATGATATCCCTTAAAGTAAGGGACGTGTACCGTTCCGGAATGTATTCTCTAGTAGTTAATAAGGACATGCCAGTGGTGGATGTAATAAAGGGTATGATAGAAAATCCCATATATCGTGGGATATTCGTGGTGGATGAAAAAAATCAGCTTATGGGTGTAATCACCCAAAGAGATCTCATAGTCTGGGCGAAATTAATGTCAGGAATACTCCCCGCGAAAGACGTGGAAGACATTTCAAAAGTAATGCGATTGTCGCTATCCAAAACGGCGGGAGGACTGGTACGCCAAGAAACCAAAAACGCCGCAGTAGAACTAGACGACAGCATCAACGATGCACTAGATAAAATGATTAGCCTAGAAGTAATGGGAGTCCCTGTAGTAGACAAAAGAGGTAAAGTTATCGGAGACTCCAAATATTCGAAATTCTAAAAGTAGTACTAGAAAGAGAGAAATTGCAATAAAAAACCTACGAAGAAACTAAGAAACTTCTCATTGACCTCTAACTCTCGAAAAATTACAGATTATCCCAAATAGCTTTTTCAAACCATATTATATCGGGAAATAATTGCGATAAATTTAAATTCTCCCGCACTTATTTTTTACGAAATATAGTTAATAAATAAGAACAATAAATATGACCGAGAGTAATATTCAAGCAATCACAGTAATAATCCCATACCGATTAAAAAAGGCGAATAACTTTCGGAAAAAATATAATTGGTGATATCTAGAACCACACTCTAATAATTTAACGTAAAGTACACGGCGAAAACAAGCAACCGAAATTATAAAAAACGCGATGCAAAGGATTACTAACATAAAAAGAATTAAAAAGCGAGTACTCTACCATCTAAGCAAAATATGCAACTACCAATTACCCACCGAAAAAACAGAAGTCATTAACCATTAACCCATAAAAAGGAAAAATAAACTCGGCAATAAAAAGCAAGATAGAAATCAATAACGGAAAAATAAAAGGAGAGGTATCAAATATGCCTGAAAGTTACGGAAATAGCAAGTCCATTATTGGAGCAAAAACCAGAGTTAAGGATGTGTCCCCTACCAGTGGAATGTGTAGCATTTGTATTTATGAATGTAGGACTCTTTGTGAGGTCGGAAAGGCTGCTTTTAGGGGAAGAGAAGTCCTGTATCCGCTACCAGAGCAGTACGGAATGAGTACGGCAGCGTCAAACAAATATTATGTTGTTGATTGGTCAGATTTTCAGATCATGGTTGATGTTATAGGAGCACAGGGCATAGAGGCAGACCCTGATAAGGCGATTTTTCCCGCGGTAGACATTGAAACTGCTGTTGGAGGAGTCAAACTCAAAATTCCCGTATTTACCGCTGGATTAGGTTCAACCTTCGTAGCCAAGCACAATTGGAGGGGTTTAGCTATTGGCGCAGCAATATCCGGTACAATGCAGGTAATAGGCGAAAATGTTTGCGGAATGGATCCCAAAACAGAACTCGCCGAGGGAATCGTTACCAACTCTCCCGATATGAACAGCCGAGTTGAAGCTTACAGAGAGTTTTGGGACGGGGAATACGGAGACATAGTGGTGCAAACCAATGTCGAGGACCAAAGATTAGGAGTCGACATGTACGCTCTGTCAAAACTGGAAGTTAATATAATAGAACGAAAATGGGGACAAGGGGCAAAAGCGATCGGTGGCGAGGTCAGAATAACGGACCTTGATCATGCCAAAATGTTAAAGGATCGCGGCTACATTGTTATTCCCGACCCTGATGATCCCAATGTCCAAGAAGCCTTTAAGGGTGGCACTTTGAAATCCTTTGAGCGTCATAGCAGGGTTGGGATGCCTGAGAAGAAAACCTTCCTAGAGGATATAGACTGGCTGCGAGAACAGGGTGCCAAACGAGTCTTTTTAAAAACTGGAGCCTACAGGCCCGCCGTTGTCGCTTTTACGTTGAAGTCTGCCTCTGAGGCTAAGATTGACCTAGTTACTTTTGATGGGGCAGGCGGTGGAACCGGCATGAGTCCTGTTCCCATGATGCAAGAGTGTGCAACGCCCACCGTTTTTCTGGAATCACAAGTATTGGAATGCGTTAAGATACTGAAAGAGAATAACATGCACATACCAGACATTGCTATGGCGGGGGGCTTCACAAGTGAGTCTCAAATATTCAAGTCCATTGCACTCAGTAATTTTGATAGTGAACCCTTTGTGAAAAGTATTGCCATGGCTAGAGCACCAATCACCGCGGTCATGAAAGCTTCCTACTTCTCAGAGCTTGCCGAGCAAAATTCATTACCACTAGAATTTGTAGGCAACTATGGTGGCGAGCCGGATAAATTCTTCGTTTGCAGCACGGAGCTTCGTGAAAGATTCGGCAAGGACTACGACTTGATACCTCCAGGAGCAGTGGGTCTCTACAGCTACTACTATGATAAACTTGGTATAGGATTAAAACAGCTAATGGCCGGAGTAAGAAAATGGAAACTGAACCTAATAAACCGAAGGGACTTAGCCTCACTATCCGAAAGAGCTAGCAAAATAACCAAGATCCCTCTTGTCGAAGATATTGAAAAAGAAACCATGAGAAAAATCATTCTCGGCTAATTTTTTCCCACATATCCTCTCTCATTTTTAATTGCTCACCGCGAGTTTTTAGGTTCAATCAACTGATTCAATATATTACTAAACTGATTTCTATAAAAGGTTGCAAAAAATCTAATTTAGATTCATCAAACAATAGACTTTAGAGTTGAACCTAGAATCAACCATAATGATACCGTGGGAAGGGGGGGTTTGGAATCAGACTATAGAGGCAGGTTACAGTGGCGAGTCTGGGTACCCGCCGAATGCGACATGCATCGAAGAAGATTATAGACTTGTCTACTTTACTATTCCGTCCGTGTCTTCATATTTTAAAACTAGATATTCAATATTTATTCTGCTTAGAAGTTCTATACTAATTTGCTTGTTCAATTTAGCAAGTTCTGTAACGAATTCATAGATTTTTTCGAATCTTTTTTCCAAATCAATTTTCATTGCAAGGTTTTCTAGATCAATTTTTTCAACAATACATCGTAATATACTTGTATCAATTTTTTGGCTAAACTCTTTTTTAGCATTATTTAATTCTTCTTCAAAATTTTTTACTTCTTGTTCTCTTCTTTTTAATTCTAGTAGGTGCAACTTGCCTTCGAATCTGCTTTTAGATAGGCGTAATTTGAAAAAGAACTCCATAACTTTTTCTAAATTCTCTTCATTTTCAATTTTGCTTCCAATAATAAGGACGAGTTTTTCCGAAAAATTTCCATAAATTAGATATAGGTAATAGATTAACATTGCAATTTTCTCAGAATCCCTCTCAACTATTACTTTTTGGAGAAGAGTTTCAAAACTTATTTCGCCTAGAATTTTTTTTGCCATTCTCCCATCTAAGACATAAAACTCGAATAATGTTTGACAAATTGTGTCCAAATCCTGTTCTACATCGATTTTCCTAGCGATGGAAGCCAGATCAATTTTCTCCACAAATCCAAGAATTACTTCATTACTTAACCATGAAACCCGCGAAACCAAAAAAATAATTTTGCCCAAGCTTTCTTCCAAGAATATTTTTCCAGCCAATTTATCCCTGTTTATTTGCTTAACAACTTCCTCTGCTAATT
>DXJA01000213.1 GCA_019056875.1 Candidatus Jordarchaeum madagascarense | reverse complement strand
GTGTTACTATGCAAATTCTCGAAAAACTTAATAAAAAGTTTATGTTATCAACAATCCTTCTCGTTCGCTCCTTGGCAATATGCCGCATATTTCAAGTTACCAAATAATTTATTCCTTCTACCGATGCGATGGCTACATGGAGGGCGTCTGCTTCTGGAATACTCAGATATTTGAGGTATTCTCTAGACAGTGCTTCAGCATTTGAACTTACTGATAAAACTTGGAACGGATTCACCAATTTCATTAATCGATCTCTCAATTCCGTATCAGGTGCGGCTCTAATTTCTGTCAAGACAAGCTCTGATACGAAAACCTCATAGTTTGACAATATTTGCGAAAAAAACCGAGTGGTCATCTCTTTTCTCTACGCTGGTTCTTGAATCAAGGCGTTGAGAACAGAAGTATCAAGATACATTGTTGCTTTACGCGGCATGTCATTATCACCTTATCAGCTTACAGCTCTTCCACCTCCACACTTTTGTTACCATATTTAAGCCATGCGGTTAGCAGAGCTTGTTCTGCATACTTGGGAGTTTTTATCCAACATGATTTATGCTTTCAATCTCCGTTACTGGAGAACTTGTTTTCAAGTACGCAATGTTCGTTCTAACTACTGAACTAAAGACTTTCAATCCGCGTTACTGAGGAACTTCTTTTGCAAGGATTTAGCTACATTATCGAGGGAATCTTGCGGTGAAATAAAAATTCCTTTTTTTACTTTTTAGACATGTGGATAATTTTATGCTCCACTTTGTAAATTCTGCCAGTTTAGTATTTGTATTCTGGTTCTGAGTTTGTCTCGGATCGATAACATGTCTGTGTCCTCTGTAAGTAGAGCGCCGACATCCATGGCACTCGCGAGGATAAGTGTGTCGAAAGCGTCAAGTGGGTAGGTGTTTGAAATAAGATTGTAATTCCGGTCTGTTTGTTCATCGTAGATGTGAAATTTGAAGCGTTCGCTCTCGAGGAGGATTTTCAGTTTGGGCCAGAAGCTTTCCATTGTTTCGTAACTGATTTTTTTGTTTTTATACATTCTTGTAATTTTTGCTTTTGCTTCGTATATAGAGAGGAAACTGACGTGAACACTCTTAAAATCGCTCAGGATGTTTTTGAAAACTTTTGGGGTGTATCCTTTGATTTCTAGGTCGATTCCAAAGAATGGCAGAACAAAAGTAGTGTCTAGGAATATTTTCTCCACATGAAACTCCCCCGTTCATCGGATAATCATTTTCTCGGATAGCTCTTTTCTTAGAGATTCCAGCTCCTCAGGGGTCACCCTGACTACTAGTTTCTCGTCCAAGAGATCTAACGCATCAGTCTTTTTCGCAAGAACAAGAAACCCCTTTTTACCCAGAGCAACTACGTTATCTCCTGGTTTTATGCCCATGTACTCCTGAACTGCCTTTTTCAGGTATATTTCCCCTTTGCTTCCAACCCTTAAAATCCAAGTGTAATCTTCACTCATAGAGTCACCGGAAAAAAATTATTTTCTGGAAATATATACTTTTCGGAAGATGATGCTACTCCGTAATTTCTATTGAGTGTGCTGATGGGTAGATGGAGAACAAATAAACATCTCGGGTTTCAATCCTCGTTACTGAGGAACTACTTTTGCAAGGTTTTCTATGGAAGAAGTAAAAAATTGGTATAAGCTCGATAAAGGATTTGAAGTACCTCGAAATTGAAGTCATTATGAGGATTTGGAGAAAAATTTCTTCAAATTACTATGAAAAAGACTAGGTAACGAGAAAATGCTACAATATATAATATGGTAAAACGAGCCACTCATTTGGGTGTTTTCCTTATAGATGAGGATTGAAAGTCTCTTTTAGAGATGCTTATTACAGCTATGTTTGTATTCTGACGAATCTTGCGTTGATATCTGAGCTAAAGTCTAGATGTGTTTCTACCTGAAAAGGAAGAAAGAATTACCAGCCTTTTATTATTTTTATTTTCCCCGAAGTGGTTTCGCTGGGGTACTTTATGAGGAACTCTATCTCGTTGGTTGGGGTTTCGTTTAGACCTTCTAGAGGTTTGAACTTCAGGACAAGCACTCCTTTGCTGTACAACAATCTGCCGAGAATATTGGCTAGTGCGTATCTGGTGGTGAGTGCTTGTTCGTTTTTGGCTTTGAGTGTGAGAGTTTCTCCGTCAAAGTTCACGAGTTCGTAATCGCTGCTTGGTAGGCATAAGTTTTGGATATCCTCCCAGACTGGTTCCCAATTCTTTTTCTCTGGAAACATTGATTCAAGGGAGTCGAGTGTGGATGAACCTGAAAATTGGTCTTCTTCCCGTTTTTTTAACTGCTTTCTCGTCACATCATTCACCTGTGTGTCTGCAGTCCACCTTATCTGAGAAGGGACGAGTACATCTTTATTATTCTCACGGTAATCAAGTGGAAGTGTTGATTTAGTCTATCTATGAAAATCTAGTTTTTCTTCACTATTTCTGCTGAGCTGGTTTTAACTTCAAAGGATAACTTTCTTAACTTTTATTGAATGTTTGTTTAGAAGCTTTTAACGCTTGGGAAATATTACGGAAGCTGAGATGCGATTCTTCTGTTCTCCAAACCGGGCACAGAAACCGTAAATTTTTGTTGGCTAAAAAAGAAGAAAGAGGATTGTGGCTTAAGGTGATTGTAGGGTTTTGTAACACTTGGTTTCTGAAGGAGCTTAATT
Source organism: Candidatus Jordarchaeum madagascarense (assembly GCA_019056875.1). Lineage (GTDB taxonomy): Archaea > Asgardarchaeota > Jordiarchaeia > Jordiarchaeales > Jordiarchaeaceae > Jordiarchaeum > Jordiarchaeum madagascariense. The sequence goes on along the minus strand of DXJA01000213.1, from coordinate 2,553 downwards.
CGCTGGTCTTGAATGCTACAGAACTTCATCAAGGCTTTCAATTGGGGAATAAAATCCCTTCCTTATCATTTCTGAGAGCAAATAATTCCCCTGCTCTCTTGAAATAATTTTTTTGCCCACGGATAAAACTAATACACCAATTGTGCCCGATACTGGGACGCCGAACTTTTGAGCGTGTCTTCTTGCGTCCAGATCATCGGTGAGTATTTTGAACCCTCTGGTCTTCGCAATGGCGATGCAAGAGGATTCTCCTCCTCCTAATTTTTCAGCAAGTTTGTAGAAAATCTCTCTTTCTCCTGAACTCATTTCCAAAACTTCTATTCGACTAAACTCTGCGTCTGGTATAACCCCTCTTTCTATACAAAATTTCATTTCTTCAATAACCTCGCGAGTGGTGCACAGTTTGACTGCGGCTTTTAGGAGTATGTCCAATCTTTTGATAATTATAAAATTTGAAAGAACCGTGGCATTTGCAATTAATCTTCCCATCGTTTCACTGCCTCTGCTTCAGCCGTGACGTCTTCTTTTGATGGTGCCCTTATAGGTATACCCTTTTCTTTCAGCTCGTTCTGGAGTTCGATTCTGGTTATCCCGAGTAACTCGGCGGCCTTGCTCAGGTTTATCTTTCTGTCAACGTATGCTCCAATGACTAAAGACTTGTATACTTCAGGGCTGCTACTCCGAATCTCGCTGATGAGCCTGTTTATAACTTCGGGTTGAATCTCGCCCATCTTTTTCAACTCATCTAAAACCCACGCCATACAACTCAACTCGTAGCTATTTATTCTTGTATTTATATTGATTTAAGCCTTTGCTGTTGAAGTGCTGAAAAAAGCTTCTTTGACAACTCTGGGTTCACATAAGCACCACTCAGGCTACATTCCTCTTTCAATTCTCGTTACTGAGGAACTTCTTTTGAAAGGGTTATATTTTTTTACTTATTTTAAGATTTAGAATCTTATAAAAGGCTTCTTTTGAGGAATTTTGCTCGAACATTATAAAGAGTGTTTTTGTTTTGCTTGGCGCTTTATTTTCATGTTTTTGTGATTTTTGTTATTAGTGATTTTCTTATGATGTTTGTTTTTGTTTTCGTTTGTGGTGCTCTACTTTTTATGCGGCTCCCATTCCGGCGATTCTTTTGGTTCTGATGTTGGAGAAAGAGAAGGTTTCTTTCCTTCTGAATCGATTGTGAGAGTGAATGTTTAAGAGGATGGTACGGTAATAATAATTTGGGTGAGTATCATGCCTGTTGAATTAAAGGACATAGTTGAATTCATTAAAAGCATGGGGTACGAGGTCGAGGCGAAGGATACCGATAAAAGTGTTGTTGATGAGTTACTAGGAGCTTTTGAAGAGGCGGTTCCAGAGAAAACTACGAGTACAACGTACTTAAAGAAGTTGAGAGAGTCGGGGTATGGCAAATATTAGCGTCTTCTTCGATACTGACGTACTGATAAATTGGCTCGCAAAGGAAATTGATCCAAACACGGGAGAAGAACTCTGGAAAGATCCCTACAAAATCCTCAAGAAGATCGAAGCGGGAGAACTAAATGGCTGCACCTCAATCATAAACCTTATGGAAATAATTTTCGTCCTAAGACGTAAAAAGAAATGGAAAGACGAAAGGATAATATCCACGATAGGCAGAATAAGGGGGATACCTAACTTCAGCGTACTAATACCAACCGAAGCAGACGGGATATCTGCTTATAGTCTTCAAACAGTCTTCACACTGACTCTTTCAACAGCATCTATTTCGCAATTTCAAGGATGAGGAAGATAAACTATATCATTTCCAGAGACTCGGATTTCGTAGATACTGTGAACCTGGCAGAGAAAAAGAAACTAGCTTCAACACCTGGAGCATTCTTAAAAGAAACAGTAAAATGGGATTAACACCTCATATTTGAATCCTCTTTCCATCGTTGATTTTTATCTCTTTCTCGGGGGAACACAGAACCAGTTCAACAGTTTGAAGAAGCATTTTTGCCCTTTAAACATTCCTTTGGGAGAATTTTTTAAGATTGTTGGTACATTAATTATTTTTGTGGGAATATGACGGTTGTAAAGTTAGGCTCAAGGGGAAGGTTAACGCTTCCAGTCGAGATTAGGTCTAAGATTAAAGCCACAAAATTCTTAGTCTTCCTAGAAGAAGACTCCATTAGGCTGATTCCTCTCCCAGACCCGTTAAAACTGAAGGGTTCAGTTAAAATCCCTTGGAGCATCGATGAGCTTGAAGAGGCGGGTGAGGATTTTGCACTCAGAAGGGATGAGGGGTAAATTAAAGGGTATGGAAGCGACGATAGATAATATAAGGAAGGAGATTCTGGAGCTTAGAAGAGAGCTTGTTAGGGTTGAGATGAGACTTAGAAGGATTGAGAGGCAATTTTCAGCGTATTCTAAGGTCGAGGAAATCAGGAGTGAGCTGAAGCAGGAGTTTCCTTCGCTGGATTTTGACGATGAGCTGCGTGAGCGTGTGGGTAAGATTCCGTACAATCCCGTTGAGAAGGGTCGGGAAGTTACCAGAGAGACCGGGGAATGGTTGATTAAATG
>DXJA01000527.1 GCA_019056875.1 Candidatus Jordarchaeum madagascarense | reverse complement strand
TCGTTATAATTCAACCTACTGGTATTATAGAAAGTTTAAAATGTTTTAAACGTTCAAAGTTGAAGGCGAAACAATTACGGTATATTCTCCCAAAAGGGAAAGCTGTGAATCACGTATACTAGAAAATTACACTCATTGCTTGCACGTAAAGTTATGAAGAATGGGAACCAAATCCTTAAGCTGGGTGGAGCAACATGGAAGCCAAAAAAGATGTTGAGAGCCTATTAAAGGATTTGAAGGATGAGAAAGATTGGAGGGTTCGAAGGAAGGCTGCGTGGGAGCTGGGAAAGAAAGGAGAGAGGAGAGCGGTAGAACCATTAATACAGGCACTAAAAGATGAAAATAGCAAGGTTCGAGAAGCCGCAGCGTTGGCGTTGGGAAAGATAAAGGATAAGCGATCAGTTGAGCCACTCATACAAGCACTGAGAGACGAAAATAGTGACGTTCGAATCAGGGTGTCGTGGGCGCTGGAAAGGATAGGAGAACCCGCGGTGGAACCGTTAATACCGATGCTCAAAGACGAGGATACGCATGTTCAGGCGAGAGCAGCGTATACACTGGGAGGGATAGGGGAACCAGCGGTGCAACCGCTAATACAAGTACTTACAGATAAAAATATGTATGCCCGGGTTAGAGCAGCGGTCGCGCTGGGAAAGATAAAGAATAAGCAAGCTGTGGAACCGCTAATACAAGCGCTGAGAGATAAAAAAAGCGAGGTTCGGGTGAGCGCGGCAGAGGCCCTGGGAGAGATAAGGGATGACCGAGCAGTGGAGCCGCTCATAGAGGCCCTAAGAGGGGATGAAGTGGTTCGAAGGGCTGTGGCTTGGGCATTGGGGAAGCTGAGGGATGAGAGGGCGGTGAGGCCGCTAATAAAATTGTTAAAAGACGAAAATACGCATGTAAGAGTTAGAGTATCGGTGGCATTGGGGATGATTGGGGAACCAGCGGTGAAGCCGTTAATGCAAATTCTGAAAGAGGAAAACAGCGAGGTTAGAGTGACCGCGGCATGGATACTTGGAGAAATAGGGGAACCCGCTATGACCCCCTTAATACGGGCATTAAAAGATGGAAACAGCGTGGTTCGAATGAGGGCGGCCTGGGCACTGAGCAAGATAAGAGATAGGAAAGCTGTGGAACCACTAATCGAGGTATTAAAAGATGATGATAAGGATGTTCGAGTAGCGGCTGCTTGGGCACTTAGAAAAATACAGGACCGGAAAGCAGTGGAAGCATTAGTACAAACACTGAAGGAGGATGAAGAGGTTCGAAGGACAGCCGCATGGGCGCTGGGAAAACTAAGAGACAAGAGGGCGGTGGAACCCCTAATACAGGCCCTAAAAGATGGGGACTGGGTGGTTAGAATGGAATCTGCACGGGCACTGGGCAAGATAGGAAACAAGAGGGCGGTGGAACCCCTAATACAGGCCCTAAAAGATGATGATAAGAATGTTCGGCGGCAGGCAGCCGATGCTCTGGGAGGGATAAGAGATGACCGAGCAGTGGAGCCGCTTATACAGGCTCTTGGAGATGAGGATGACGGGGTTAGGATAAGTGTTGTACACGCTCTGAGAGAGATGAAAGACAAGAAAGTGGTGGAGCCACTAATACACACACTTAAAGACAAATACGCATATGTGCGACTGGGAGCAACACGGGCGCTGGGAAAGATAAAGGATGCCAGCGCAGTGGAACCATTGATACTGGCATTAAAAGATGAGGACAGCAAGGTGCGAAAAAACGCAGCATGGGCACTCGGAGAAATAAAAGATAAAAAAGCAATCGAGCCACTGACGCAAGCACTAAAGGATCAAGACAGCAAAGTCCGAGAAAACGCTACGAGTGCTCTCAGCCGAATAGAAGACCAGAGGGGAGAAAAGTCACCCACAAAACCCTCCAAATGCCAAGACAATGATTATCAAAAAAGTGGTACATAAGCGATTCAAAATATAGAGGAATCACAAAAGCCATATTCATCGTTGGGAGAAACTTCTTTTCCAGTAATGTTTATCTCTTTAAAGTTGTAGAGATGCGTCCCTAAAGAGATTAATTGCATCCATCTACTATTTTTTGGAGGAGGGATTGGGCTTCTAAAAAGTTGGAGATAAAAACTTATGTGGAATAGAAAAAGAGAAGGGTGAATTAGTGTGTTTTATAGGTTTAGTATCTTCTTTGCGTTTTCGCTGAGGATTTTGTTGACTTCTTCTTGGGTGAAGTTTAAGCCGTATTCCTTGGCTTTTTCGGGGATGTTTTTGATCCAGTTGACCCATTTGTCGTCGCCCATTACGGTAGTGATTAAGGGCGAGTCGGTGCCAAACATTATCCTCTCTTTGAGAGAAGATCCCAGTAGTGCTGGTACGTCGAAAGCGTTTCTCAGAGTGTTCAGCCAGTATTGAGGCATACCAGCTGCAATCACCTGATGTCCCGAGAGTTCTGCATAAACATTGGCTCTGGAAGTCATTATCTCCATGCATTTAGGGGTCCAGTTAAATCCTCCAAAGTGAATTTGAACTATCTTTAGTTCGGGAAAGTTAGCCGCAACGCTGTCAAGATGTATGGGGTCCGCATATTTGGATTCCATTGGAGCGTTTATTAATGCCGCGGTGTGTGAGTGGAGGGATACGTCGAGTTCTACGCATTTTTCATAGAGTGGAAAGTACTTGGGGTCATCCGGATAGTAACCTGCAGTGGGGTGGAATTTGACCCCCTTCATTCCCCACTCTTCCACTGCCTTCACGGCCAATTCAACTGCTTTCTCTCCCCTTCTTGGATCAACGGCGCAGAGGGCTGCGAACTTGTCCGGGTATTGGTCTACCTGTTCTGCAACCCATTTGTTCATCTCCTCCACGGACCAGTTGGCTTCGCCAGTTATAGACATTCCCCAGTCAACTCCCATAATCAACGCCTTGTCTATGCCCGCAGCTTCCATTACATTAACGTACAAGTCTGCGTTGAATCCCCACACTTGAGGCAGTAACTGTTCTTTACATACTTCCTTAGGGATACCTAAAGTTATAGAGTAGTTTCGGGCAACCCAATCCCAGAAGGTGTCAGAA